>DKMV01000020.1:0-6823 GCA_002469605.1 Leclercia sp. UBA7405 | reverse complement strand
TTATCACCTGCAGGTCTGCGTGGTGCAGGAGGGGCGCGAGAAAGAGCTCTTTGGCTGGGTAATGCCTGGCAAAGAAAAGTACTCCGTTACCCGCACTACGCTTGGCCACTTCCTGCGTAACAAGCTGTTTAACTTTTCAACCGATACCCACGGCGGCGAACGCGCCATGGTACCTATTGGCAACTACGAGCGCGTTATGCCGCTCGACATTCTGCCCACCATGCTGCTGCGCGATCTGCTGGCAGGGGATACCGACAGCGCGCAGGCGCTGGGCTGCCTGGAGCTGGATGAAGAAGATCTGGCGCTCTGCACCTACGTCTGCCCCGGTAAATACGAATATGGACCCGTGTTGCGCGAGGTATTAACCCGCATTGAGCAGGAAGGATAACCGATGGGCCTGAAACATCTCATTGAGAAAATAGAGCCGCACTTTACCCACGGCGGAAAGCTGGAAAAGTATTACCCGCTGTTTGAAGCGACCGCGACGCTCTTCTACACCCCGGGACAGGTCACCAAAGGGGCCGCGCACGTGCGTGACGCCATCGACCTGAAGCGCATGATGATCCTCGTCTGGTTCGCCGTCTTCCCGGCGATGTTCTGGGGGATGTACAACGTTGGCCTGCAGACGCTCCCGGCGCTTCATCATTTGTATGACGCGCAACAGCTGCAGCAGGTCATCGACGGCAACTGGCACTACAGCCTGGCGCAGGCGCTGGGCGTCAGCTTTGCCCCCAACGCGGGCTGGATAAGCATGATGACGCTGGGCGCCGTCTACTTCCTGCCCATTTACCTGACGGTGTTCCTCGTCGGCGGCTTCTGGGAAGTGCTCTTTGCCATTATCCGCAAGCACGAGATCAACGAAGGCTTCTTTGTTACTTCGATCCTCTTTGCCCTGATTGTCCCGCCGACGCTGCCTCTCTGGCAGGCCGCGATGGGGATCAGCTTTGGCGTGGTGATGGCGAAGGAGATCTTCGGCGGTACCGGACGTAACTTCCTTAACCCGGCGCTGGCCGGCCGCGCCTTCCTGTTCTTTGCCTATCCGGCGCAAATTTCCGGCGATCTGGTCTGGACGGCGGCGGACGGTTTCTCCGGCGCGACCCCCCTCTCCCAGTGGGCGGCCCACGGCGGTGAAACCCTGGTCAACAATGCCACCGGCCAGCCGGTAAGCTGGTTTGATGCCTTTATCGGCACCATTCCCGGCTCGATTGGCGAAGTCTCCACGCTGATGATCCTGATTGGGGGCGCCATTATTCTGTTTGGCCGCGTCGCCTCCTGGCGCATCGTGGCTGGGGTAATGGTCGGTATGGTGCTTATCGCCTCGCTGTTTAACCTGATCGGCTCCGATACCAATCCGATGTTCTCCATGCCGTGGTACTGGCATCTGGTGCTGGGCGGTTTTGCCTTCGGCATGATGTTTATGGCGACCGACCCGGTTTCTGCTTCGTTCACCGACAAAGGGAAGTGGTGCTACGGCATCCTGATCGGTGCCATGTGCGTGTTGATCCGCGTGGTCAACCCGGCTTATCCGGAAGGGATGATGCTGGCGATCCTCTTTGCCAACCTGTTTGCGCCGCTGTTCGACTACCTGGTGGTGCGGGCCAACATCAAGCGGAGGAAGGCGCGTGGCTGAGATAAAAAATAACGACGGCATCGGCAAAACGCTGCTGGTGGTACTCATATTGTGTCTGGTCTGTTCCATCGTGGTGGCGGGCTCGGCGGTTGGGCTGAAATCGCGCCAGCAGGCGCAGCGCGCCCTCGATAAACAGCGCAACATTCTGGCCGTAACCGGACTGATGCAGCCGGGTATGAGCCCCGAAGAGGTGGCTCAGACCTTCGCCGAGCGGATCACCCCCCGGCTGGTGGCGCTGAAAACCGGTGAGCTGCTGGATAAAGATCCCGCCAGCTTTAACCAGGCCCTGGCCCTGAAAGATCCGCAGATGAGCACCGTGCTGGAGCCTCGTCAGGATCCGGCGGGCATTAAGCGGCGCAGCGACGTGGCAGAAATTTACCTCGTTCGCGACGAGCAGCAGCGCGTGCAGCAGCTGGTACTGCCCATTTACGGCAATGGCCTGTGGTCAATGATGTATGCCTTTGTGGCCCTGGATACCGATGGGCGCACCGTAAAAGGCATCACTTATTACGATCAGGGCGAAACCCCGGGGCTGGGTGGCGAAGTAGAAAATCCGGGCTGGCGCGCGCAGTTTATCGGTAAAAAAGTGCTGGATGATAACGGCCTGCCTGCGCTCAAAGTAGTGAAAGGGGGCGCGCGGCAGGGAGACGAGTACGCCGTGGACGGGCTGTCCGGGGCGACCCTCACCTCCAACGGCGTGCAGCACAGCTTTGATTTCTGGATGGGCGAGCTGGGTTTTGGCCCCTTGCTGAAAAAGGTACGTGAAGGAGAGCTGAACCATGGCTGATGCGGGCGAACTGAAAGAAGTAAAACGGGTTCTGACGGGGCCGCTGATTGCGAATAACCCCATCACCCTGCAGGTGCTGGGGGTCTGTTCAGCGCTGGCGGTCACCACCAAACTGGAAACCGCAGTGGTGATGACCCTGGCGGTGACCCTGGTGACGGCGTTTTCCAGCATGTTCATCTCGATGATCCGCCACCATATCCCCAACAGCGTGCGCATCATCGTGCAGATGGCGATCATCGCCTCGCTGGTGATCGTGGTCGATCAGCTGCTGCGGGCCTTTGCCTATGAAACCTCAAAACAGCTGTCGGTCTTTGTTGGCCTGATCATCACCAACTGCATCGTGATGGGCCGTGCAGAAGCCTATGCCATGAAGATGCCGCCGCTGGCCAGCTTTATGGACGGCATCGGCAACGGTCTCGGTTACGGCGTGATCCTGCTGACGGTCGGTTTCCTGCGCGAGCTGATCGGCAGCGGCAAGCTGTTTGGCATCACCGTGCTGGATACGGTGCAAAACGGCGGCTGGTATCTGCCAAACGGCCTGTTTTTGCTGGCACCCAGCGCCTTCTTCATTATCGGTTTGCTGATCTGGGCGGTGAGAACCTGGCGGCCAGAGCAGCAGGAAAAGGAGTAACCGACAATGGCTCACTATATTAGCTTGTTTGTCCGCGCGGTCTTTGTGGAGAACATGGCCCTCGCGTTCTTCCTCGGCATGTGTACCTTCCTGGCGGTCTCGAAAAAGGTGTCGACCGCCTTTGGTCTGGGCGTGGCCGTCACCGTGGTGCTGGGGCTCTCGGTCCCTATCAACAACCTCGTCTTTAACCTGGTGCTGCGCGACGGTGCGCTGGTGGAGGGGGTGGATCTCAGCTTCCTCAACTTCATCACCTTTATTGGCGTGATAGCCGCGCTGGTGCAGATCCTGGAGATGATCCTCGATAAGTACTTCCCCTCACTCTACAACGCGCTGGGGATCTTCCTGCCGCTGATCGCCGTGAACTGCGCCATCTTTGGCGGCGTCTCCTTTATGGTTCAGCGGGATTATAACTTTACCGAGTCGGTGGTGTACGGCTTTGGCTCCGGCATCGGCTGGATGCTGGCTATCGTTACCATGGCGGGGATCCGCGAAAAGATGAAGTATGCCAACGTGCCGGCTGGCCTGCGCGGCTTGGGGATCACCTTTATTACCACCGGCCTGATGGCGCTGGGCTTTATGTCCTTCTCCGGCGTGCAGCTGTAAGGGATTAACAGATGGAAATTATTCTTGGCGTAGTGATGTTTACGCTGATCGTGCTGGTGCTGTCGGGATTGATCCTGGCGGCGCGCGCTAAGCTGGTGAATTCCGGGGATGTCATCATCGACATCAACGACGAAGCCGACAAACAGATCCGCACCCCGGCAGGGGATAAGCTGCTGAACACCCTGTCCGGCAACGGCATTTTTGTCTCGTCCGCCTGCGGCGGCGGCGGCTCCTGCGGGCAGTGCCGCGTTACGGTGAAAGAGGGGGGCGGCGATATTCTGCCCACCGAGCTGGCGCACATTAGCAAACGCGAAGCCAAAGAGGGCTGCCGTCTGGCCTGCCAGGTGGCGGTGCGTCAGAACATGAAAATTGAGCTGCCGGAAGAGATCTTTGGCGTGAAGAAGTGGCAATGTGAAGTTATCTCCAACGATAACAAAGCCACCTTTATTAAAGAGCTGAAGCTGCGCGTGCCGGAGGGGGAAGATGTGCCGTTCCGCGCGGGGGGCTATATCCAGATCGAGTGCCCGCCGCACACCGTGGCCTACACCGATTTCGACGTGCCGCAGGAGTACCGCGCCGACTGGGACAAATTTAACCTCTTCCGTTTTGTGTCGGAGGTTAAAGAGCCTACCCTGCGCGCCTACTCCATGGCGAACTACCCGGACGAAAAGGGCATCATCATGCTGAACGTCCGTATCGCCACGCCGCCGCCGGGCGTACCGGATGCGCCGCCGGGGATCATGTCCTCTTATATCTGGTCGCTGAAGGCGGGGGATAAAGTGACGATTTCCGGCCCGTTCGGGGAGTTCTTCGCCAAAGAGACCGACGCCGAGATGGTCTTTATCGGCGGCGGGGCAGGCATGGCGCCGATGCGCTCGCACATTTTCGACCAGCTCAAGCGGCTTGGCAGCAAACGCAAGATCAGCTTCTGGTACGGCGCCCGCTCGCGTCGCGAAATGTTCTATGACGAGGAGTTCGAACAGCTGGCGCGGGAAAACCCTAACTTCAGCTTCCACGTGGCGCTCTCGGATCCCCAGCCGGAAGATAACTGGACGGGCTACACCGGGTTCATTCATAACGTGCTTTATGAAAACTACCTTAAAGATCACCCGGCTCCGGAAGACTGCGAGTTCTACATGTGTGGTCCGCCGGTGATGAACGCGGCGGTTATCACCATGCTGCAGGGGCTGGGCGTGGAGGATGAGAACATCATGCTGGATGACTTTGGAGGCTGAGATGTTTGTCTTTGTGGCGACCTTTGCGGTGTTCGTGCTGGTTATTTTCGCGATGTCGCTGGGCTGGATCGTTAAGCGTAAAAGCATCCAGGGGAGCTGCGGCGGTATCTCCTCGCTTGGGATCGAAAAAGTGTGCGACTGCCCGGAGCCGTGCGATGCGCGTAAAAAACGCATGGCGCGCGAGGCGCAGCGCCGGATCCTCTGACAATCAGGCCGCGACAGGCGGCCTGATTTTACTTAACCCACTTCTTAGCCTCGGCTGGCGAATCGACCATCACCCCGTCGGCTTTTAGCTCAACGGCTTTCTGATAATCCTGCGCCGACTTCACGCCAATAAAAATGACGTGGGCATTGCCCTGCGAGCGGAAACAGTCCATCGCCTCTTTATCCCAGGTGAGGGTGGCGGGAGAAACCCCTTCACCCAGGGTGAATTTTTCCACCACCTCTACCTTGCGGTTCAGCTCCAGCGCGTACCAGTAGTCGTCCATCTGCTTTTCAGGCGGCTGGCAAAGGTGGCTTAGGGAGATATTCGCCAGCCGGGTACGGGTTTCGCTGCGGGTAACAAAGCGCGGGATTTCCGCCGGCAGTGCATCCAGATAGCGATCCTCGGTGGAGTAAACGCGAACCCGCTTCAGGCTGTGGGTGTTATTCAGCACCTGATGCAGCCGCTTGCCCATCTCATTTGGATCGGCATCCGGGGATTTTATGTCGATATAAAACGGGACCTCGGGCCAGCGCTCAAGCACCGCTTGCAGGGTGGGGATAGTGGTGCCGTCGAGCTTCTCTTTCCATTTTGCCCCGGCATCGAAGGTTGCCAGCTCGGCCTGAGAATAGTCAGAGATCTTTCCTTTAGCGGCGGTTAAGGCGCTTAAATCGCTGGGACGATAGAGCACAGGCACGTTATCACGGCTAAGCTGCACGGTAATCCAGACGGCCTGGGCCTGGTTTTTCAGCGCCAGCCCGATGGCGGGGAGCGTATTTTCCGGTGCGTCGGTGGTGCCGCCCCGGTGGGCAATTAGCTGCGGGCCGGCCAGGGCGCTACTCGAGGTCAGCAGTGCGGCAATAATCATCTTTTTCATCAATTATTCTCCGTGTTAAATCATTTAACTAAATGAATTTAAAGTAATTAATTGCCATCTTTTGTAGCATGCTTTAATGACAGCCGTGCGTCAGCAAAACTGCTGACGCATTTTTTGCACTTTGTTATACTGTATGGAATTACAGGTGCGGTGGTGACAATGCGCAAAATCATCCATGTCGATATGGACTGTTTTTTTGCTGCGGTAGAGATGCGGGACAACCCGGCGCTGCGGGATATCCCCATCGCTATTGGCGGCAGCCGCGTTCAGCGTGGCGTAATAAGCACGGCGAACTATCCGGCGCGCAAGTTCGGCGTGCGCAGCGCTATGCCCACCGCCATGGCGCTTAAGCTCTGCCCACATCTGACCCTGCTGCCGGGGCGCTTCGACGCCTATAAAGAAGCCTCCCACCATATTCGTGAAATCTTCTCCCGCTACACCTCGCTTATCGAGCCCCTGTCGCTGGACGAAGCCTATCTTGATGTAACGGAGAGCCTGCACTGCCACGGCTCGGCCACCCTGATGGCCCAGGAGATCCGCCAGAGTATCTTCAACGAGCTGCAGCTCACCGCCTCGGCGGGCGTTGCGCCGGTCAAGTTTCTGGCCAAGATCGCCTCTGACCTGAACAAGCCCAACGGTCAGTACGTCATTACCCCGGACGAGGTGCCCGCCTTCCTCAAGACGCTGCCGCTGGCGAAGATCCCCGGCGTGGGTAAGGTCTCGGCTGCAAAGCTGGAGACGCTCGGACTGCGCACCTGTGAGGACGTGCAGAAGAGCGATCTCGCTATGCTCCTCAAGCGCTTCGGTAAGTTTGGCCGCGTGCTCTGGGAGCGTAGCCAGGGGATCGACGAGCGGGAG
>DKMV01000338.1 GCA_002469605.1 Leclercia sp. UBA7405 | reverse complement strand
TACGTGCTGCGCGCGCTGGGCATGACCGACGAGCTGGCGCACAGCTCAATCCGTTTCTCTTTAGGTCGTTTTACTACCGATGAAGAGATTGACTACACCATCAAGCTGGTTCGCAACTCCATTGGCCGTCTGCGTGAACTCTCTCCGCTGTGGGAGATGTTTAAAGAGGGCGTGGATCTGAACAGCATTGAATGGTCACATCACTAATCGGTTTAATAAGGAGAATTCAACATGGCTTACAGCGAAAAAGTTATTGATCATTACGAGAATCCGCGCAACGTTGGCTCTTTTGACAACAGCGACGACAGCGTAGGTAGCGGCATGGTTGGCGCGCCGGCCTGTGGCGACGTCATGAAGCTGCAGATCAAAGTTAACAATGAAGGTATCATTGAAGACGCCCGCTTCAAGACTTACGGTTGCGGCTCTGCAATCGCCTCCAGCTCGCTGGTCACCGAATGGGTGAAAGGCAAGTCTCTGGACGAAGCGCAGGCGATCAAAAATACCGATATTGCAGACGAGCTCGAACTGCCGCCGGTAAAAATCCACTGCTCTATCCTGGCGGAAGACGCGATTAAAGCCGCAATTGCGGATTACAAAAGCAAACGTGAAGCAAAATAATTAGTTGAGGTTGTTATGTCGATTACCCTTAGCGACAGCGCTGCCGCGCGAGTAAACGCCTTCCTGGCGAACCGTGGTAAAGGCTTTGGCCTGCGACTGGGCGTACGGACTTCAGGCTGTTCCGGTATGGCTTACGTACTGGAGTTTGTTGATGAACCTGCGGCGGAAGATACCGTATTCGAAGACAAAGGCGTGAAGGTGGTGGTCGATGGCAAAAGCCTGCAGTTCCTCAACGGCACTCAGCTGGACTTTGTAAAAGAAGGCCTGAACGAAGGGTTCAAATTCACTAACCCGAACGTAAAAGACGAGTGCGGCTGCGGCGAAAGCTTCCACGTTTAGTCGCGCATTACCTTAAAACCCCACCGCAGGGCTCCTGTGCGTGGGGTTTGCTTTAATTGGCTACCCCTGAGATTGTTATGGATTACTTCACACTCTTCGGATTACCTGCGCACTACTCCATCGATGTCCCGGCGTTAACGACCCGCTTTCAGGATCTGCAGCGTCAGTATCATCCGGATAAATTTGCGAGTGGTACTCAGTCAGAGCAGCTGGCTGCCGTTTCTCAATCTGCAACCATTAACCAGGCGTGGCAAACGCTGCGTAACCCGCTGACCCGCGCGGAGTATCTTCTCTCCCTGCACGGCTTCGACCTGGCGAGCGAACAGCATACCGTGCGCGACACGGCGTTCCTGATGGAACAGCTGGAACTTCGCGAAGAGCTGGATGAGATCGAACAGGCCAAAGATGAAGCGCGTCTGGAAAGCTTTATTGAACGGGTAAAAAGGATGTTTGATACCCGTCACCAGCAGATGGTGCAAGAACTCGATAACGAAACCTGGGAGCAAGCGGCGGATACCGTGCGTAAACTCCGTTTTCTCGATAAACTGCGCAGCTCAGCAGAACAACTCGAAGAAAAGCTGCTCGATTTTTGATTCTGGAAGCTCAACATGGCCTTATTACAAATTAGTGAGCCTGGCTTAAGCGCCGCGCCGCACCAGCGTCGTCTGGCGGTGGGCATTGATTTAGGCACCACCAACTCGCTGGTGGCAACCGTGCGTAGCGGCAAGGCCGAAACGCTGGCAGACGAACAGGGCCAGCACCTGCTGCCGTCGGTAGTCCATTACCAGCAGCAGGGCCACACCGTGGGCTACAGCGCGCGCGCCAATGCGGCGAAAGATCCGGCTAACACCATCAGCTCGGTAAAACGCATGATGGGTCGCTCGCTGGCAGATATTCAGGCCCGCTACCCGCATCTGCCTTATCAGCTGCAGGCAAGTGAAAACGGCCTGCCGATGATTGCCACCCAGGCCGGGCTGCTGAACCCCATTCGTATCTCCGCCGATATCCTTAAAGCCCTGGCCGCGCGCGCAACCGCAACGCTGGAAGGCGAGCTGGATGGCGTGGTGATCACCGTTCCGGCCTATTTCGATGACGCCCAGCGCCAGGGTACCAAAGACGCCGCGCGTCTGGCGGGCCTGCACGTGCTGCGTCTGCTGAATGAACCCACCGCCGCTGCCATCGCCTATGGTCTGGACTCCGGTCAGGAAGGGGTGATTGCGGTATTCGATCTCGGCGGCGGCACCTTTGATATTTCTATTCTGCGCCTGAGCCGCGGGGTGTTTGAAGTGCTGGCAACCGGCGGTGATTCTGCGCTGGGCGGCGACGACTTCGACCACCTGCTGGCCGATTACATCCGCGAGCAGGCGGGCATCGTCGATCGCAGCGACGATCGCGTCCAGCGTGAACTGCTGGATGCGGCCATTGCCGCCAAAATCGCCCTGAGCGATGCCCGGACCGTCACCGTTGAGGTAGCGGGCTGGAAAGGCGAGATTAGCCGCGAGCAGTTCAATGAACTTATCGCACCGCTGGTTAAACGCACCCTGCTGGCCTGCCGCCGCGCGCTGAAAGATGCGGGCGTCGAGGCGCAGGATGTGCTGGAAGTGGTGATGGTGGGTGGCTCGACCCGCGTCCCGCTGGTGCGCGAGCGCGTGGGCGAATTCTTTGGCCGCACGCCGTTAACCTCTATCGATCCGGACAAAGTGGTCGCCATCGGCGCGGCGATTCAGGCCGATATCCTCGTCGGTAACAAGCCGGACAGCGAAATGCTGCTGCTGGACGTTATTCCGCTGTCGCTGGGTTTAGAAACCATGGGCGGCCTGGTGGAGAAAGTGATCCCGCGTAATACCACCATTCCGGTGGCGCGCGCGCAGGAGTTCACCACCTTTAAGGACGGCCAGACCGCAATGTCTATCCACGTGATGCAGGGCGAACGCGAACTGGTGCAGGATTGCCGCTCGCTGGCGCGCTTTGCGCTGCGCGGTATTCCGGCGCTGCCGGCGGGTGGGGCGCATATTCGCGTCACCTTCCAGGTAGATGCCGACGGTCTGCTGAGCGTTACGGCAATGGAGAAATCGACCGGCGTCGAATCCTCCATTCAGGTGAAACCCTCCTACGGGCTGACCGATAGCGAAATCGCCTCCATGATTCAGGACTCAATGAGCTTTGCCGAACAGGACGTGAAGGCGCGCATGCTGGCTGAACAGAAAGTTGAAGCCGCACGCGTGCTGGAAAGCCTGACCGGTGCGCTCACTGCCGATGCCGCGCTGCTAAGCGCCGCAGAACGTCAGGCCATTGACGACGCCGTCGCGCAGCTGATCGCGGTAGCCGAAGGCAATGACGCTGACGCCATAGAAGAAGCGATTAAAAACGTTGATAAACAAACCCAGGAGTTTGCCGCTCGCCGCATGGACCAGTCGGTTCGCGTTGCGCTGAAAGGCCACTCCGTGGACGAGGTTTAATATGCCAAAGATTGT
>DKMV01000022.1:4043-8332 GCA_002469605.1 Leclercia sp. UBA7405 | reverse complement strand
GTGGAACGGCCCGGTTGGCGTGTTCGAGTTCCCGAACTTCCGTAAGGGCACCGAAATCGTCGCGAATGCTATCGCTGACAGCGACGCTTTCTCTGTGGCGGGCGGCGGCTATACCCTGGCGGCTATCGACCTGTTCGGCATCGAAAACAAAATCTCTTACATCTCTACCGGCGGCGGCGCGTTCCTGGAGTTCGTCGAAGGCAAAAAACTGCCTGCGGTCGCAATGCTGGAAGAGCGTGCTAAGCAGTAATCCTTTGGGGGCGACGCGCTGGCGCGTCGCCTGAAGACTTGCCCCGTTGGGCGTTTAAATCGCTGTCCCTTAAGGGATAATCGGTCACGAAACAGGACACAATCATGTCTAAAATTTTTGATTTCGTTAAACCCGGCGTTGTCACTGGCGACGACGTTCAGAAGATCTTCCAGGTAGCGAAAGAGAACAAATTCGCGCTGCCAGCGGTAAACTGCGTCGGCACTGACTCTATCAACGCCGTACTGGAAGCCGCTGCGAAAGTGAAAGCGCCGGTTATCGTCCAGTTCTCTAACGGCGGCGCCGCGTTTATCGCCGGTAAAGGTTTCAAAACCGACAAACCACAGGGCGCGGCAATTTTCGGCGCTATCGCCGGTGCGCACCATGTGCATCTGATGGCTGAGCAGTATGGTGTGCCGGTCATTCTGCACACTGACCACTGTGCGAAAAAACTGCTGCCGTGGATCGACGGCCTGCTGGACGCGGGTGAAAAACACTTTGCCGCAACTGGCAAACCGCTGTTCTCTTCTCACATGATCGACCTGTCTGAAGAGTCTCTAGAAGAGAACATCGAGATCTGCTCTAAGTACCTGGCACGCATGGCCAAAATGGACATGACCCTGGAAATCGAACTGGGTTGCACCGGTGGCGAAGAAGACGGCGTGGACAACAGCCACATGGACGCTTCTGCCCTGTACACCCAGCCGGAAGACGTTGACTACGCGTACACCGAGCTGAGCAAAATCAGCCCGCGCTTCACCATCGCGGCCTCCTTCGGTAACGTCCACGGCGTTTACAAGCCGGGCAACGTGGTTCTGACCCCGACTATCCTGCGTGATTCTCAGGAATATGTTTCCAAGAAACACAACCTGCCGCACAACAGCCTGAACTTCGTCTTCCACGGCGGTTCCGGTTCTTCTGCTCAGGAAATCAAAGACTCCGTAAGCTACGGCGTGATCAAAATGAACATCGATACCGACACCCAGTGGGCAACCTGGGACGGTATCCTGCAGTACTACAAAGCGAACGAAGCTTATCTGCAGGGCCAGCTGGGCAACCCGAAAGGCGAAGACCAGCCGAACAAGAAATACTACGATCCGCGCGTATGGCTGCGTGCTGCCCAGACCTCTATGGTGACTCGTCTGGAGCAGGCATTCAAAGAGCTGAACGCGGTAGACGTTCTGTAATTTGTGCTGCTGACAGCCTCAAAAAGGCCCGCATTTTGCGGGCCTTTTTTTATGCGTTTTCAATAAGCTGCGGAGACTGTTTTTGTGATCTGTTTGGCAAAAGGCAGGCTTTTTGTTTACCCTTTACACACTTGCCACTCGCTCTATGGGCTGGCTGATTATGGTCTTTATGTGCATAAGGAAAGATAGATGGAAGATCTCGGTGTTGTAGATAGCATCAATAACGCTGGCTCCTGGCTGGTGCGTAACCAGGCATTGCTGATCAGCTATGCCGTTAATATCGCGGCGGCAATCGCCATTATCGTGGTGGGGATGATCGTGGCCCGTACGGTGGCCAGAGGCGTTAACCGCGTGATGCTCGCGCGTCATATCGATGCAACCGTCGCCGATTTTCTTTCGGCGCTGGTGCGCTACGCGATTATCGCTTTTACCCTTATCGCCGCAATGGGCCGCGTGGGTGTTCAGACCGCATCGGTGATTGCGGTCCTGGGTGCCGCCGGTCTGGCCGTGGGTCTGGCGTTGCAGGGCTCGCTGGCAAACCTGGCGGCCGGCGTGCTGCTGGTAACCTTCCGCCCGTTCCGCTCCGGTGAGTATGTTGACCTGGGCGGCACCGCGGGGACGGTATTGAACGTGCAGATCTTCTCCACTACCCTGCGCTCTGCGGACGGCAAAATTGTTATTGTGCCGAACAAGAAGGTGATCGACGGTAACATCACCAACTTCTCCCGCGAGCCGGTTCGCCGTAACGAGCTCATCATCGGCGTGGGTTACGACTCTGACACCGAGCTGGTGAAAAAACTGCTTACCGATATTATTCAGTCCGACGATCGCATCTTAAAAGATCGTGAAATGACGGTTCGCCTCAACGAGCTGGGGGCTTCCTCAATTAACTTCGTGGTGCGCATCTGGAGCAACAGCAGCGATCTGCAAAGCGTTTACTGGGACGTGCTGGAACGCATTAAGCGCGACTTTGATGCCCACGGCATCAGCTTCCCGTATCCGCAGATGGACGTGAACTTTAAACGCGTAAAAGAGCCGGCGCAGTAATCGACTGATAAGACCCGGCGGGGCGCAAAGCACCGCTGGGTAATAATTAGTTTTATTAATCGATGATTAAAATTATCCATTTCCTCTAATAGCAATCGCGCAGTATAGTCTGCCCCCAGGACTATTTTGTGAGATTGTTGTCATGTTATCTTTTTATTTTCAGGGGCTTGCATTAGGCGCAGCCATGATTCTTCCCCTTGGCCCGCAAAACGCCTTCGTCATGAACCAGGGCATCCGCCGCCAGTATCACCTGATGATTGCCACCCTCTGCGCCCTGAGCGACATGCTGCTGATCTGCGCTGGCATCTTTGGCGGTAGCGCCCTGCTGATGCAGTCCCCCTGGCTGCTGGCGCTGGTCACCTGGGGCGGGGTGGCGTTTCTGCTGTGGTATGGCTTCGGCGCACTGAAAACCGCCATGAGCAGCAATCTGGAGCTGGCCAGCGCGGAAGTAATGAAGCAGGGGCGCTGGAAAATTATCGTCACCATGCTGGCGGTAACCTGGCTCAACCCGCACGTTTATCTGGATACCTTTGTAGTGCTGGGCAGCCTGGGCGGGCAACTGGACGTTGAGCCCAGACGCTGGTTTGCGCTGGGCACCATCAGCGCCTCCTTCCTGTGGTTTTTTGGTCTGGCGCTGCTCGCCGCCTGGCTGGCACCGCGCCTGCGTACGGCGAAGGCCCAGCGCATCATTAATACCCTGGTAGGGATAGTGATGTGGTTTATCGCCTTTCAGCTGGCGAAAGAGGGCGTTCATCACGTTCATGAACTATTCAAGTAAGCGTTGTCTTATGGACAATAGGCCAGCAGACGCTAAGCTTGCTGGCATTCGCCCTGAAACAGGGCACTCTTCGCAACATGGAGGAATAAAAGTGAAGTTGAACCTTATCGCCCTGGCGGCAGCAATGGCTTTTGGCACCGCTTCCGTTCAGGCCAGCGAGCTGCCTGACAGCCCGCACATCGTTACTTCCGGCACCGCAAGCGTGGATGCAGTACCGGATATCGCTACTCTGGCCATTGAAGTCAACGTGGCGGCAAAAGACGCAGCCACTGCCAAAAAACAGGCAGACGACCGCGTTGCGCAATATCTCTCTTTCCTGGAGCAGAATGGCGTAGCGAAAAAAGATATCAACTCTGCCAACCTGCGCACCCAGCCGGATTACGACTACCAGAATGGGAAAAGTATCCTGAAAGGTTACCGCGCGGTGCGTACCGTAGAAGTAACCTTACGCCAGCTGGATAAGCTTAACTCCCTGCTGGATGGCGCGCTGAAAGCTGGTCTGAACGAGATCCGTTCCGTGTCGCTGGGCGTTGCGCAACCTGAGAAGTACAAAGACGAAGCGCGTAAAGCGGCGATTGATGATGCCGTGCGTCAGGCGCAGCAGCTGGCCGCCGGCTTTAACAGCAAGCTGGGGCCGGTATACAGCGTGCGTTACCACGTCTCTAACTACCAGCCGAGCCCGATGGTGCGCATGATGAAGGCCGAAGCCGCCCCAGTTTCCGCGCAGGAAACGTACGAGCAGCCGACCATTCAGTTTGACGATCAGGTAGATGTGGTGTTCCAGCTGGATCCGGCTCAGGGTCAACAGCAGACTCAGCAGCAACCGGCTCAGCAGCAACAGCCTGCTCAGGGACAACAGCAGCAGCAAGATACCGCAGTAAAACCGCAGCAGTAACGCTTTTAGCCCCTTTCCTGGAAAGGGGCTACGTTCTTAATCCTGTCTCAACACCTTACGTCCGTGCGCCAGCAGCGCATCGGTGACGTTGCGCATCATACGGCTTTCCGGCGCAAAGCGGTGCCAGTAGAGCAT
>DKMV01000022.1:0-3767 GCA_002469605.1 Leclercia sp. UBA7405 | reverse complement strand
GCCACCGCCGGCGCTTTCAGCAGCGCCGCGCGGGTTACGCCATTGGGGAAGTAGCGATCGGCAAAAGCTTTTGAGGCCACGAACAGGTAATCCAGCGCCCCCAGCTGATCCACCAGGCAGCTTGGCAGCGCCTGAGGCTGAATACTCACCGCGCCCACCACTTCGCCGCGGCGCAGTCGCTCCTGGGTGCGGGTCTCATCTTCAACCTGCAGGTTCAGGCGAATAGGGGAGTCGGATAACACCGGCGCCAGGGCCGGCAGCAGCCAGGTCGCCAGACTGTCGGCGTTCACCGCCAGCGACAGCAGCAGCGGCGTGGAGCCGGTCTGCTCATCCCCCAGCCACTCATCTTCCAGCAGCTCCACCTGACGCAGCAGCGCCAGCAGCTTTTGCCCCTGTTCGGTGGGGCGCGGCGGTACGGTACGCACCAGCAGCGGCTGTCCGAACATGTTCTCCAGCTGTTTGATTCGTTGTGACACGGCGGATTGCGTGATGCACAGCTTTTGCGCCGCGCGTTCAAACCCGCGTTCACGAATAACGGCATCAAGCGCCTGAAGTGTTCTGTAGTCCGGACGTTTCATTGCTCTGGCTGACTCCCAAAAAATTCATACGCCGCACTATGACATAAATTTATGTTTGATACAGACGAAATTGGTGACCGTGCCGATCACACCGGGCAGGCGAATGCTCTATAATGCGCGTCACGCGAAGTCACCACAGGCAGAAGATCATGACACAGGATGAACTGAAAAAAGCAGTAGGTTGGGCCGCTCTCCAGTATGTACAGCCGGGGACCATTGTTGGCGTGGGCACGGGGTCGACGGCCGCACACTTCATTGATGCGCTGGGCACCATGAAAGGCCAGATCGAGGGCGCGGTCTCAAGCTCCGACGCCTCCACCGAAAAACTCAAAAGCCTCGGGATCACCGTTTTCGATCTCAACGAAGTGGATCGTCTGGGCATCTACGTTGATGGCGCGGACGAAATCAACGGCCACATGCAGATGATTAAAGGCGGCGGTGCGGCCCTGACCCGCGAGAAGATCATCGCCTCGGTTGCCGATAAATTTATCTGCATCGCCGACGCCTCCAAGCAGGTGGATATTCTGGGCAACTTCCCGCTGCCGGTAGAGGTCATTCCCATGGCGCGCAGCGCCGTCGCGCGCGAGCTGGTTAAGCTGGGCGGCCGCCCGGAATACCGCCAGGGCGTGGTGACGGATAACGGCAACGTTATTCTTGATGTGCACGGACTTGAGATCCTCGATGCGGTCGCCATGGAAAATGCCATCAATGCGCTGCCGGGCGTGGTCACCGTCGGGCTGTTTGCCAACCGTGGCGCGGATGTGGCGCTGATCGGCACCCCGGAAGGGGTCAAAACCATCACAAAATGATCTGTCGGGGGGAGGCCTCCCCCCGCGAAATATTTTGCAAAAGGCAAATTCGGTGACTTGTATCACGTTTTTGCGCCTCCTCTGCGGATCCTGCCGCATTCATAATTTTATCCAGCATTTTCCTCTGCTATTTCACGCTGGATGACTTTTCTTCAGGTACCTGACGCAAACGTTCATATTGCTGCAATAGTTTTTTTTGATATGTTGGCTGGAGCGGATTTCAATCCAGCACAACATCAGTTCAGACAATCAGACAGGGTCGGGTAAATGGCAAAGGTATCACTGGAGAAAGACAAGATTAAATTTCTGCTCGTCGAAGGGGTGCATCAGAAAGCACTGGATAGCCTTCGTGCGGCGGGTTACACCAACATCGAATTTCATAAAGGCGCGCTGGATACCGAACAGCTGAAAGCGTCGATCCGTGATGCCCACTTCATTGGCCTGCGATCCCGTACCCATCTGACTGAAGACGTAATTGCCGCGGCGGAAAAGCTGGTTGCCATTGGCTGCTTCTGCATCGGCACCAACCAGGTTGACCTGAACGCGGCGGCAAAACGCGGTATTCCGGTCTTTAACGCGCCATTCTCCAATACCCGCTCGGTGGCGGAGCTGGTGATCGGTGAGCTGCTGCTGCTGCTGCGCGGTATTCCCGAAGCAAACGCCAAAGCGCACCGTGGCGTCTGGAATAAGCTGGCCTCCGGCTCCTTTGAAGCGCGTGGTAAAAAGCTGGGTATTATCGGCTATGGCCACATCGGCACGCAGCTTGGCATTCTCGCGGAGTCGCTGGGGATGAACGTCTTCTTCTACGACATCGAAAGCAAGCTGCCGCTGGGCAATGCCACCCAGGTCCAGCATCTCTCCGACCTGCTGAACATGAGCGACGTGGTGAGCCTGCATGTGCCGGAAAATGCCTCTACCAAAAACATGATGGGCGCAGAAGAGCTGGCGCTGATGAAGCCGGGCTCGCTGCTGATCAACGCCGCGCGCGGCACCGTAGTGGATATCCCGGCCCTGTGTGACGCCCTGAAGCGCAAACACCTGGCGGGAGCGGCTATCGACGTCTTCCCGACCGAGCCGGCAACCAACAGCGATCCCTTTACCTCTCCGCTGTGCGAATTCGACAACGTGATCCTGACCCCGCACATCGGCGGCTCCACGCAGGAAGCACAGGAGAACATCGGCCTGGAAGTGGCGGGCAAGCTAAGCAAGTACTCCGACAACGGCTCCACGCTCTCTGCGGTCAACTTCCCGGAAGTCTCTCTGCCGCTGCACGGCGGGCGCCGCCTGCTGCACATCCACGAAAACCGTCCGGGCGTGCTGACGGCCATCAACCAGATCTTCGCCGAGCAGGGGGTCAACATTGCCGCCCAGTATCTGCAAACCAATGCGCAGATGGGTTACGTGGTTATCGATATCGAAGCCGATGAAGATGTGGCAGAGAAAGCACTGCAGGGCATGAAGGCGATCCCGGGCACCATTCGCGCCCGCCTGTTGTACTGATTTGTGCGGTCTGGTGCCTTCACCCCGTCCCTCTCCCACGGGGAGAGGGCGCAAATATCAAAAACGGTAACTGGCGTTACCGTTTTGCTTTTACCTCCACTCCCATAACTTCGACGGTGTCACCACCGCCGGCAGCGGAACATCCCACTGCTCTACCGGCAGGGCTTCTACGCCCTGGCAATCATGGGCATATCCCACCGGCTGCAGGCCATACTGCTGCCAGTTTTGCAGGGTGCGATCGTAAAAACCGCCGCCCATACCTAAGCGCTGGCCCTGCTCATCAAACGCCACCAGCGGCGTGACCAAAACATCAATCTGCGAGAGAGGCACCACGTCGCGCACGTCGAGCTTCGGCTCGGCGATTTTCAGACGATTCACCACCAGCTCGCTGTGCGGATGGTAGTGCAGAAAGAGTAAATTTCCCGGGCTGAACGGGTGCAGTACCGGCAGACAAACCTGTTTTCCGGCGCGCCAGAGCTGGTCGATAAGCGGCTGGGTATCCAGCTCGCCGTCAAACGAGAGAAACAGCGCGGCGGTACGGGCCAGCAACATGGGCGGATAGGCCATCATGCGGGCGGCGGCCTGTTGGGCAAAATGCGTTTGTTGTTCGGGAGATAAGGCGCGACGGCGTTGACGAATTAACTGGCGAATAGCGTGTCGTGATGAAGGCACTTCAGGAAGTTGCGTCATGATGTTGGGGTGGTAGTAAGAAGAGAGGGAATCTCCGAGATGCCGCCGCAGGCTGTAACCCTTGAACCCTTGGTTCAAGGTGAATGTGTCGTCATAGTCTTAAGGCTTCTCGGACGAACCGAGCATGCTCACCAACCATGGAGCGCCACATTCTTGTGGTATGAAATATCGGCTCAGGGGACTGGCCCGC
>DKMV01000224.1:4470-12153 GCA_002469605.1 Leclercia sp. UBA7405 | reverse complement strand
AACGGTCGCATAAAGCTGTACAGTCAGGTTGTACAAGTTTTTTTAGTAAATGGCTCTGGTCGTTAAAACGCCTCTCTTTTGCCAGTGATCCGGCAACTCCCCCGTCTCTGATTCATACTGTTTGTTAACCACTGCGTTAACAGGAGTCTCACTATGAGCACATTTCCCCCGCAAAAAGCCCAGAAGCTCAACGCTGAAAGCTGGCTCTCTCTGCCCGATTTAAAGGATGGCAATTTTGATGGAACCGTATTTGGTACAACTGTCTCGGTGCTGAAATATGTGCAGGAAAAGCGCGGCGCCGGGCCGTCGCTGCATGTACACACCTACCCGGAAATTTTTATCATTCTGAACGGGGCGGCACTGTTTAAGATTGGCGATGAGTATATCGAGGCGAAGACCGGAGATGTGCTTTACGGCCCGGCTAACGTACCGCATAAGTTCAAGAACACCGGCACAGAACCGCTGGAGACGCTGGATATTCATTTAAGCGAGAAGTGGATCCAGCAAGACCTGCCGGATGACGATCCGGGCTGGTGAGCCCCTTACCATTGTGCTTATCCCCCGGCCGGGATAAGCACGCCATTCAGGCAACTTAACTCTGCACACCGGATACCATTCGGTATCTGATCCGTTTTTTCACCCTCACAATCGACATCACCGCCACCGCAACAAGAATCACCCCGACCGCAGCCATGGCGTGAAAGCCAAACCACTTAAACAGCGTCAGCCCGACGATACCGCCGGTAATAAACGAGAAGATGGTTGTCAGGTGGGTGTTGAGCTGGCTTCGCTGCGCTTTTGCATCTTTGGAGTAGTCCCGACGCAGCATGGCAAAGAGCACCGAGGCCAGCGAGATCCCCGCGTCCGTCAGCGTGCCCGTAATGTGCGTAGAGCGTACCCTGCCGTTAGAGAGCTGGGTGGAGGTGGAGTTATGCAGCCCCATCAGACCGCAGAGCGCGGTCACCACCTCCCGGTTAGAGGTGAAGGCGTGAAAATAGATCTCATAAAGTGATAGCGCGGTTAACAGCATCCCTTCAAACAGCAGGATCTGGCAAAAGATCAGTCGGTTGTTATTGGCTATTCCCCAGATAACGCACAGCCTCGCCAGCACCGCCCCGCCCACAAACGCCAGGATAAACGAGCCGAAATAGAGAATGTCTCTCCAGTCGGTGGAGGAGACCTCGGTTGAAAACTGCGAGCTGTTACCGGTCATATGCGAAGGAAAAAAACCAAACGCCCCTAAGGCAATAGCGTTCAGCAACCCTGCGGTAGTCGCAAGCCACAGCGCCAGCTTGCGGTCTTCAGTATGAGAACGCTCTTTTTTCAGTTTAATCAGCACTTACCACCTCCGATTCAGGCATCTGCCTGACCAGAGGTTAGCAAAGCCGCGTGACGGGCTGGTTAAGATATGCCTTAAAGGAGGATATGAGATCCTTATAGCTTATAACCGAAGCCCGTCCGGGTAAGGCGCTAAATACCGTTAAATCTTAAGCTCCGGTACCAGCGCATCTTTGCGCTTCATGCAGGCGGTCCAGGCGTTACCCGCTACGCCGTTATCCAGCGCGGGTGAAGTGCGGGACTCCACGCTGCGCGGAGGCTGGCCATCACCCGTATCATAATCTACCGACGTTGACGTGCTGTCGGCGGACTGCTGATCGGAGTTGAGCTCGAGGGTATGGGCTTTTACCTCTTCCGCGCAGGTACGGGCCGCGTTTTTCACCTGCTGATACTTCTGCTCCTGTGGGGTGAGCGTACTGGTGGTAGAACAACCGGTAAACAGCAAACAGGCAAGCGACACAATGCTGATTTCTTTAATCATCACAAACTCCAGGGCAATATTATTTAGCTCAATAATAGGCCAGGGTATGCCGACTCGCCTGCTTTCTTAGCGGCGCTCCCAGAAGACCACCCGCCTCTGGAACCAGCGCACCATCTGCGCGCCGATAAAACCGCTTAGCGCCAGCAGGAATACCCCCGCGAACATGGTTGCCAGGCTCATGTTCACTGAGCTGGAGGCGATCAGGTAGCCCAGCCCCTGCTGGGCAGAGAGAAACTCCGCCACGACCGCGCCAATCAGCGCCAGCGCCACCCCGATTTGCAGCCCGGCGAAGATCTCTCCTGCCGCAGACGGCAACTTAACGTGGAAGAGCAAAAACCAGCGCGAGGCAGAAAAGGCGCGGCAGGCATACAGTAGCTCCGTATCCGTGCGGCGGATGCCGTTAACCGTGTTCACAAACAGCGGAAAGAAGCAGACCAGCGCCACCAGTACGATCTTTGAGGCTAAGCCAAAGCCAAACCACACCAGAATTATCGGCCCAAGCGCGACTTTCGGTGTCGCTTGCAGGGCTACCAGCAGCGGATAAACAAAGCGCTCAAAGGTGCGCGACTCCGCCAGCGCCACGCCGAAGGTTACCGCCAGCAGGCTGCCGATCAGATAGCCGCTGAGTGTTTCGCCAAGCGTGGTCGCCAGGTGCGGCCACAGGCTCCCGTCGCCAAACCCGTCGGCCAGGGCGTGAAATACCGCCTGCGGCGACGGCAGCAGATAATCGGGGATCGCCAGGAGGCGTACCGCCGCGTCCCACACGCCGAGCAGCACCGCCAGGCTTATTAGCGGGCAAATCACAGATAACAGATTACGCATCAATAAAATGCCTCCGTAAATGCAGGCACAACGCCATAAAGGCGTCGTCTGCCAGCAGTGCCAGACCGCGCGGTCGCGGCAACGGTATCGCCAGATCCTCAATAATCCTGCCGGGCCGGGGCGACATCACCAGTACCCGATCGGCGAGAAACACCGCCTCCTGAATGCTGTGGGTGATAAACAGCACCGATTTGCGCTGTTGGCTCCAGATACGCTGGAGCTCCAGCATCAGCTGCTCGCGCGACAGGGCGTCCAGCGCGGCAAAGGGCTCGTCCATTAACAGCAGGTCCGGATCGTGCAGCAGCATGCGGGCAATGCCCACCCGCTGCTGCATACCGCCGGAGAGCTCCCAGGGATAGTTGTCGGTGAACTCTGCCAGCCCCACCAGGGCCAGCAGCTCCCGGGCCCTCTCCTGCGCTGCCGCCAGCGGTAGTCCCAGGGTCTGCGCCGGGAGCAGCACGTTGTTGAGCACCGTTTTCCAGGGCAGCAGGTTTGGTTTTTGAAACACTACCCCGGTGCGGCGCCCCGGCCCGACCACCGGTTCGCCGGAGACTTCAAGCGCGCCGTGGGTGACGTGCATCAGCCCGGCGGCAAGCTTAAGCACCGTCGATTTTCCGCAGCCCGAAGGCCCGAGCAGCGCCACAAACTCCCCGGCGCCGATGTCGATATTGACCCCGCTAAGCGCCTCGATCTGCCCCCGGCGGGTGGCATAGGTCAGCCCCACGTCTCTTAAGCGCAGCGCCGGGCTCATCGCCACTCCAGACATGCGGCCTCCAGGAAGGCAAGTACCCGCCGCCAGCTTTTCTCATTGGCCCGGGCGTTGGCCTCCGGCGTGCCCCCGCCGTTTATCGCTACTCCCGCCACCGGGTGTATTTTTGCAATATCGGTGGTGGGTACCCAGGGAAAGCCGATAGCGTGTCCGGCCCCCTCGTTATGCACATGCTCCACCGGCCAGAGGTGATTAGCGGCAATCAGCTCCGCCTTTATCTGCGCGCAATAGTCCACCGAGGGCCAGAAGCCGTCGTCAGTGCCGGAAATCAGCAACACCGGCCCGGCTATCTGCTCGACCGGTATACGCGCCGCAGCGCGGCTGGCCTCATGGCGCTGGACCGCCACAAACGCGGGAGCCTGACGAATGGCGGCACCCGGGGACGGAGGATGGTCAAAAGCATGCCAGTCGGCGTGGGGATTATCCTGCCAGATATTGCGCAGCGGCTTGCCGCGCCAGGTCCATGCCGTGGCGTCGCGCCCTTCGTCCGGTTTTCCGGCGCGCAACGTGCCGTGCACCACCGCGCTGGGCACATAGCCAATAGCGGCCGAGACCTGTTCCGGCAGCAGCGACGCCAGCAGCAGCGCCAGTTCGCCGCCGCGGGAGTGTCCGGCGAGGGCGATAAAGCCGTCGCGCGGCACCAGGGTGGTCTGCGCCCAGCGGATAGCGTCGGCAAAATACTCCAGCGGCGTCGCGGAAATGTAATCCGGACGCCCCGGCGCCTTGAAGTAGCCCAGCGCCAATCCGCTGTAGCCGTGGGCGGCAAACAGCGCCGCCTTCTGCTCCGGCGTGCCGCCTCCGGAACCGTTTAGCACAATGACCAGCGGATGTGGCCCGCCAGCGTCCGGGGTGAAAAGCGTGGCCGACAGGCCGTCGTCACGCACCTCCCGGCGGGTTACGCCCGGGGCCATGTAGCGCTGGATTAGGGTCGCAGCGGCGCGTTTTCCCGCCGCATCCTCCAGCGTCAGGTCAATATGGCGCGGGGCAAGGCTCTCTTGGGTAAGCTCCATTTGTGACACTGTCACCTGTCGCAGGCTCCATACCGGGGCCATGGCGTCGGGCTGTTCCCAGTCGCCGACCAGGGGCGCATCGCGGCTCAGATCGAGTCGCCCGTCGACACCGACGTTAAAGACCGCCTGGCTTTGCCATTCGCTGCCGTCAGGATGGGTGAAGGTCGCGGTGAGCCGGGCGTTCCCCGCCGCAAGACCACTGGCGGTGATAAGACGGGGTACGTCAATCAGGTCATCGGGTTTATCAATATGAAAGGCGATCATTTTGCTGTCTCCGCCCGCTGGCGCAGGGCGTCCTTATCAAAGTCGTTGAACGCGGCGACAAAGGCGTTAGAGAAAATGCGCTCCACCGGTATCTCGCCGCCCGGATACTCCCCGGCCTTCGCCATTGCCGCAATGGTGCGGCGGATCGCCGGCAGATCGTACTCGCCCGGCGTGCGGCGGGAACCGTCTGCTTTATAGAGGGTGCGCGCCAGCCGGCGGGTTAACAGGGTTTTCGCCTCTTCAAGCCCCTTACCGTCCGCATTGGCGGGTTTGCTTTCAGGATGCTGGCGCCAGAAGGCGCGCACGCAGTATTCCGGATTGATTTCGCAAACGTACTGCGCCTCGGTGTAGGCCCGGCCGAAGCGGCGGATCAGATCCGGGTTTTGCGCAAAGGTGTCCTGATGGGCAATAAAGCCGTTGCCCGGCATCTCCTGGTAGACGTCGGGATAGGCGATGCGGTGAATTTTGGTGCCGGTGAGTTCAAAAATATCGCCCCAGCTGCTGTTGTAGTTCAGGGCATCTATTTTATGGCTGCGCAGCGCCTGGAAGCCGGAGCCAAGCGCACCCACCGCGACAAACCCGACGTTTTTACCGGGCTCAAGTCCCGCTTCGCGCAGCGCCGCACGGCTGCCGGGAATGGTACCCCAGGTCAGGGAGCCAACGCCTATCTTTTTATCCCGCAGGTCCGCCAGCGTTTTTACCGGCGAGTCGGCCAGCACCTGGTACTCCATGGTCTGGCTTGGGGTGCCGTTATAGAAGTAGCGCAGCGGAAGCGGATCTTTGTTGAAGTAGCTGGCAATCACCGGTTCGGAGACGGGATAGCCAAAGGTGACGCGCTTGCTTGCCACCTGCGGCAGCAGCGCCCCGGCGCCCTGGAAGACCAGCACCTTTACGGCAAGGTTTTGTTGTTTAAATAACCCCAGTTCCTCGGCGGCGGCCCAGGGGGCACCGTCGTGCACCGCGGGCGGGATGGCCAGCGCCACCGTCACCTCGTCCAGCGCGTGGGCCTGACATGCAGCGAAAAGCAAAGGGGGTAGCAGGTAAATGAAACGCATCGCGGTTCCTTGTCTGTATGAACGCAAAGCGGTCACGCTAGATCAGGTCGGAAGGAATAAAAACGAACTAATTAAGCTAACAATATTTGAAATACGGCATGAGTGGGCATCCCAGAGGGCCGCCCTGCCCTGGACGCTAATAGCCCCACCAGAATTAACTGAGCATCCCAGATAATATAATTTTGTGCTTTTCATTCCCGGTTTAATTATTAGTCAGTGATTGATTTGTCACGCAGAATGACCTCTCTAAGAACATCAACGCTGCCCTGTGAACTGCTCACAGTCGGCATATTTCAAATAAGAGGCGGGCATGACGGAAATTTTATCATTAAGCGACCAGGCCTATAACCGGCTGCGCCGCGATATTCTGACCTGTCGTCTGATGCCCGGCTCGCTGGTCACCGAATCTGAACTGATGGAGCGTTACCAGCTGGGCAAAAGTACCTGCCGGCTGGCGCTGGCGCGGCTGGCCCACGAGTTCCTGTTGGAGTCCCGTCCGCGCAAAGGCTACCGCATTGCCCCGGTCACCCTGCAGGACGTGGAGGAGATCTTCACCCTGCGCGCCCAGCTGGAGCCGCTCGCGGCCAGGCTGGCTACCGGAAAAGTAGATATCGCGCTACTACGCCAGCTCGAAGCCGACTGCCGGGTCGAGGTCACGGCGCCGCTCTCCACGCGCATTGATGTTTTTATGAATGCCAATAAGCGTTTTCATTTAGCTATCGTCGAAGCCACCGGAAATAGCCATTTAATTCGCACCCTTTCCGGGTTAATGGATGAAATGGCGCGCCTGGTAGCGCTCGGATTTAACGTTCAGCGCACCAAACCGGAAATAAAACATGATCACAACGCAATGATCGAGGCCTTTATTGAGGGGGATGCAAAGCGGGTGGAGTTTATTGCCCGGCGGCATATTGAAACTTTCCAGACCATGACCCTGGAAAAAATTTACGCCACCTTAAGCAAAGAAGGCACCTTAATTCCCGTCCTTGCGCAGGAGATATTCGAATGACCGTAGCCCAAAGCAGTATTGTCCTGCGCGGCATCGGTAAATCCTTTGCCGGGCAGCAGGTGCTGACGGATATCTCGCTGGAGATCCGCCGCGGCGAAATTGTCGCCCTGCTCGGCGCCTCCGGCGGGGGCAAGAGTACCCTGCTGAATATCATCTCCGGCCTGCTTCGCGCCGACGCGGGCGAGATAAGCCTGCAGGGAACGCCGGCCGGCGAGTTCCGCCACTGGCAGCGTATCGGCTACCTGTTTCAGGAAGATCGCCTGCTGCCCTGGCGCACGGTAGAGCAGAACGTGCACTTTGGCCTGGAAAACAGCGGCCTGCCTGCCGCCGAACGCCGGGAGCGTGTGGCGAATGCCCTGGCGTTGGTGGAGCTGGCTAATGCTGCCCGCCGCTGGCCGCACGAGCTCTCCGGCGGGATGCGCAGCCGGGTGGCGCTGGCCCGCTCCCTGGTAGCGCAGCCGGAAATCCTGCTGATGGATGAGCCCTTCTCGCGCCTCGATCCGCAGACCCGCAGCGCCATGCACGAGGAGCTGCTGCGCATCCAGCGGCTGTACGGTATGACGGTGGTGCTGGTGACCCACGACGTAGAGGAGGCGGTGATCCTTGCCGACCGGGTGGCGATCCTCAAACCCCATCCGGGACGCCTCCAGAGCGTCACCCCGCTCGATCTGCCGCGCCCGCGCGTCGCCACCCATCCCGGGGTGAATGAACAAATCCGCCTGTTACGACTTGAGGTATGAAATGAAGCTGGTCTCCCGCACCCTGAGCCTGGTACTACAACGCCTGGCGATGCTGGCCCTGTTCCTCGCCGCCTGGTGGCTGGCGTCACAGCGCCTGCCCGTCTTTGTGCTGCCCGGCCCGGCCGCGACATGGCAGGCACTGGTCGCCCTCTGGCAGGGCGACAACCTGCTCCACGACGTTGGCACCACCTTTGG
>DKMV01000224.1:0-4304 GCA_002469605.1 Leclercia sp. UBA7405 | reverse complement strand
GCGTGGCCTCGGGCTTTGTGCTGGCGGCGCTGGTCGGCACCCCCTGCGGGCTGGCGCTGGGGGCCAGTGCCCGGGTGGCCCGCTTCGTTGAACCGCTGCTGTCGGTCTTTAACACGGTGTCGTCCGCCATCTGGGCTATTTTCGCCATTATCTGGTTCGGCATCTCCGACGCCACCACCGTATTCGTGGTGTTTATGACCGCCATGCCGCTGATCCTGACCAACGTCTGGCAAGGGGCGCAGAACGTCGACGCTCAGTACGTCGAGCTGGCGCGCAGTTTTCGCATGGGCCGCTGGCAGACCCTGCGCAAAATTTATCTCCCTACCATTCTGCCCTGGTTCTTCTCCGGCGCGCGGCTGGCCTTTGGCTTCGGCTGGCGCGTGTCGCTGGTGGCCGAAACGCTGGGCTCCTCCGACGGCATTGGCTATCGCCTGCGCCAGGCCGGAGATCTGGTGCAGACCAGTCAGGTCTTTGCCTGGACGCTACTGCTGGTCTCGCTGATGTTGCTGCTGGAAGGCGGCCTGCTGAAACCGCTGGAACGCTGGCTCTTTCGCTGGAAAAAACGCGCTTAACGCTTATTCACTCAGGGGTACAAACATGAAAACGCTGTTGATGATTATTTCACTGCTGGCGGGCGCGCTGCCGCAGGTGAGTTTCGCCGAAGGCAAGGTGCGCATCGGTTACTGGACGTCCGGGGTGAGCCTGGGCTACGGCTCGGTGCTCGAGAGCCAGGATTTCCTGAAAAAACGCGGCGTGGACGCCGAGTTCGTCCACTTCCCGGACGTTAACGCCCCGCTGAAAGCCCTTGCCGCCGGCTCCATTGACCTGGCCTTTGGCGCCCCGGTGGCGGGGGTGTTCAGCGTCGCCGCCGAAGGGGTACCGGTGAAGATCTTCGCCGCCACCCAGCCGGCGGACGTGGCTTTTGTGGTGCCGGAGGGCTCGCCGATCACTTCTCTTGAACAGCTGAAGGGTAAAAAAGTGGGCATGTCGCCAGCGGGCTCGTCGGTGGCGGTGATTGGCAGCACTCTGCTGCAGGAGAACGCCGGGATCGCCGCTAACGACTTCTCGCTGGTGGGCGGCAACGAATCGCGGCTGGCGCAGTTCCTGGCGCAAAAGCAGGTGGATGCCGCCGCCCTGCGCACCCTTACCGTTAAACAGCTCCCGGCGCTGAAGCTGACCGTCCTCACCACCTACGCGGAGGAGTGGAAAAAACTGACCCACAGCGAGGCGCTGCCCTATATCGGCGTGGGGGCAGTGCGCAGCGATCTGCTGGACAAGCAGCCAGAGACGGTAGCGAAGACTATCGCCGCCCTGCGCGACACCCTCGCATGGGGCCGCAGCCATCCGGATGAGGTGGTCGCCATTCTTAAAGCCAAGGCCAGCCTGCCGGAAGACCAGGCCCGGGCCTACGTCAGCCTGTGGGATCGCATGAACCAGCTCTCCTTTGAACAGGCGGATATCGACACCCTGAAACGCGAACACGCGGTGCTGCTGAAAAGCGGCGCCATTAAAGGCAGCCTGAACGAGGCGCTGTTCGACTCCCGCCCGTACCTGGCGGCAAAAAACTTACATTAAGGAAAACCCAATGAAAGCGCTGGTATTAACGCAGCATGGCGATCTCGACCAACTGCACATTGACACCGATAAACCTCAGCCGCAGGCGCGGCCGGGGCACGTGGTGGTGCGCGTGGGCGCCTCCTCCTTTAATTATCACGACGTCTTTACCGTACAGGGCATGCCGGGCATCAAGGTGCCGCTGCCGGTGATCCCCGGGCTGGATCTGGCGGGCACCGTGGCCGAGTTAGGTGACAACGTCACAAAATGGCGGATCGGCGACAGGGTATTGGTTAACCCGCTGAAGCCCGGCGTGGGGCTGATGGGCGAAATGACCGACGGCGGTATGGCGGAATACGCCCTGGTGGATGAAAAACAGCTGATTGCCATTCCCGACGGCGTCTCCTTTGAGCAGGCCGCCGCCCTGCCGGTGGCCTATGGCACCGCCCACCGCATGCTGATCACCCATAACACCATCAAAGCCGGCGATAAGGTGCTGATCCTCGGCGCCAGCGGCGGTGTGGGCACTGCCTGCGTGGTGCTGGCCAAACACCTGGGCGCAGAAGTAATCGCCTGCGCGGGCAGCGATGAGAAGGCCGCGGCGCTGAAGGCGCTGGGCGCCGACGAGGTGGTGAACTACCGCGAGCAGGATTTTTCCCGCTGGGCAATCAACAAGTACGGCAAACCCCAGCGCCGCACCCATGAGGGCGGCGTGGACGTGGTGATTAACTTTACCGGCGGCGACACATGGCGCCCGTCGCTCAAATGCCTGAAGCGCGGCGGCACCCTGCTGGTGTGCGGCGCCACGGCGGGCTACGACCCGCAGGAAGATCTGCGCTACGTCTGGAGCTTTGAACTCAATATCAAAGGTTCGAACAGCTTCTACGAGGAGAACCTGACCGCGCTGCTGGAGATGGTGGCCCGGGAGCAGATCGTCCCGCTTATCGACCGGATTCTGCCGCTTGAAGAGGCCGCCGAAGGGCTGCGCCTGATCCGCGACCGCGAAGTGCTGGGCAAAGTGATCGTCAAACCTTAAGGAGCCAGAGATGAACGCACAAGAGATTGAACTAAAACTACTCCAGGGGCCCTATCACCGCTGGCTGGGGCTGAAGGTGGTCGAGGCGCAGGAAGGTGAACTCACCCTGAGCGCGCAATTTCGCGATGAGTGGGTGGTTAACGCCGCGGGGGGCTATATTCACGGCGGCATTCTGGCGACCCTGGTCGATCTGGCCGCCGACTGGGCGCTGGTGGCCTTGACCGGCAAAGGGGTGCCAACCCTGAACCTGCACGTAGATTATCATCGCCCTGCACGCGGCGATCTGACGGTAAAAGCCCGCGTGATCAAACGCGGCAAACTGGCCTCCAGCGCCGAGGCCTGGGTCTATGACGCGGAAAACCGCCTGGTGGCCAGCGGGCGCGGCCTGTATGCCACCCCGGCGGAACAGGGGGCGGCATGAGCCTGCGTCTGGATCACCTGGTGATCAACAGCCACTTCGCACTCGACGAGTGCGCACAGTGGTTTCGGGCGCTGGGCTTTACCCTCACGCCAAAGGGCTACCACACGCTCGGCTCGGTCAACCACCTGATTATGTTCGCCGACCACTATCTGGAGCTGATCGGCCTGCCCCCCGACGGCGAGACGATGCGCCAGGAGCTGCTGGCGACCCCGCCGGGGCTGGACGGGCTGGTGTTTGCCAGCGACGACGCCGAAAGCACCGAACGGCAGCTGCGCGCGGCCGGATTCGACGTGCAGCCGCTGCGCCACTTCTCTCGCGAGGTGGTGAGCGGCAACGCCCGGGGCGAAGCCCGCTTTACCACCGTGCGCCTGGCACCGCAGAGCTTCAGCGCCGGGCGCGTCTACTGGTGCCAGCACCACACCCCGGAGTGGGTCTGGCGCGACGAGTGGCTACAGCCGGGCGCGGTGCAGGCCCTCACCCTGGTGGCGCAGGATCCCGATGCCACCCGGCGGCGCTACGCCCGCCTCGGCGAAACCAGCCTGCTGAAGGTGCTGAGCTACGACGACTGGCAGGCCGACTACGGCGCGCTGCTGCCCCTGAGCGGCGAGCGCGACAGCCAGTTTGCCGCGCTGCGCCTGTCGGGCCGGGATCCGGTGGCGGTCTCCAATGCCGCCCACGGGCTGGATCTGCCGCAGGCATATCACAACGGGCGGTTGCGGGTGGCTATTCCCCCCCTCTCTCTGGTGCTGGAGTTCGACCATGCCTGAAAATCTGGGCGTTTTTGCCCCCGAACTGCGCGCCAGCGAGCGCCTTGCCTTCGTCACCCCGCTGGATGAGACCCGCCAGCGGGAAATCAGCTACCGCCAGCTTAACGACCGGGCGGACGCCATCGGTCTTGGCCTGCAGCAGACCGGATTAGCACCCGGCGAGCGGGTGGCCCTGCTGGCGCGCAACTCCATCGATTATATTGCCAGCCTGCTTGGCATTATGCGCGCCGGGCTGGTGGCAGTGCCGATTAACTTTCGCTTTCCCACCGACACCATCGGGCACATCCTGACCGACAGCGGCAGCCGCCTGCTGCTGGGGGACGAGGACCAGCTGGCGCGGGTAGAGAGCGCTCTCCCGCGGGTGGCCTTTGGTTCTGAACTGGAGCGCTACCAGCGGGCGAGCGAGCTTACCCCGTTTGCTCCCGGCGCCGACGATCTGGCCCTACTGCTGTACACCTCTGGCTCTACCGGTATCCCGAAAGGGGTGCGCCTGACCCACGCCAGCCACCGCTGGGTGAGATCGGAA
>DKMV01000269.1:3691-3869 GCA_002469605.1 Leclercia sp. UBA7405 | reverse complement strand
GTGTCGCAGAGCGCGGCGGTTGATTACGACAGTTGCCGCTTGCATTTAAATTCCTTAAGAAAAAGACGCTCCAGAATCAATCCTTCGCGCCGCCGGGGCGTGAAGGATGATGGAGAGTTACTCATCGTCGTATTGAGGTCCTGCGTAGTTGTCAAAACGCGACCACTGGCCGTTAAAG
>DKMV01000269.1:1061-3511 GCA_002469605.1 Leclercia sp. UBA7405 | reverse complement strand
AATAATAATTTCCGCGATGCCCTTCAGATCGCTGTTCTCGTGATAAACCTCGTCACGGTAGATGAACATGATCAAATCGGCATCCTGCTCGATAGAGCCCGATTCACGCAGATCGGAGTTAACCGGGCGCTTGTCGGCACGCTGCTCCAGGGAGCGGTTAAGCTGGGAGAGCGCCACCACCGGCACCTGTAGCTCTTTGGCCAGCGCCTTCAGCGAGCGGGAGATTTCGGCAATCTCCAGCGTACGGTTGTCGGACAGCGACGGCACGCGCATCAGCTGCAGGTAGTCGATCATGATAAGGCCGATACCGCCGTGCTCGCGGGCAATACGCCGGGCGCGGGAGCGCACTTCGGTCGGGGTCAGGCCGGAGGAGTCATCGATATAGATGTTCCGTTTTTCCAGCAAAATGCCCATAGTGCCGGAGATCCGCGCCCAGTCCTCATCGTCGAGCTGGCCGGTACGGATGCGGGTCTGATCCACGCGCGACAGCGACGCCAGGGAACGCATCATGATCTGCTCGGAGGGCATCTCCAGACTGAAGATCAATACCGGTTTATCCTGCAACATCGCCGCGTTTTCGACGAGGTTCATCGCAAAAGTGGTTTTACCCATCGACGGTCGCGCGGCGACGATAATCAGATCCGAGGGCTGAAGGCCGGCGGTCTTTTTATTGAGATCGTCATAACCAGTATTCACGCCGGTGACGCCGTCGTGCGGCTGCTGGAAGAGCTGCTCGATACGGGAGACGGTGGCGTCGAGCACGTCGGCGATGTTTTTCGGCCCTTCGTCTTTATTGGCGCGGCTTTCGGCGATTTTAAAGACCCGGGACTCAGCCAAGTCCAGCAGTTCGTCGCTGTTGCGCCCCTGGGGATCGAAGCCGGCTTCAGCGATTTCGTTCGCCACGGCGATCATATCGCGCACAACCGCACGTTCGCGCACGATATCGGCATAAGCGCTGATGTTCGCCGCACTTGGCGTATTTTTGGACAGTTCTGCCAGATAGGCAAAACCGCCGACGCTATCCAGCTGACCCTGACGCTCCAGCGACTCGGCGAGGGTGATCAGATCGATGGGGCTCCCCGACTCCTGCAGGCGCGCCATTTCGGTGAAGATGTGGCGGTGCGGGCGGGTATAAAAATCATCGGTGACCACGCGCTCGGCGACATCGTCCCAGCGTTCGTTATCCAGCATTAAACCGCCCAACACCGACTGTTCCGCTTCAATCGAGTGCGGCGGGACTTTTAACCCTGCCAGCTGCGGATCGCGCTCGCGGGGTTCAGCCTGTTTGTTGAAGGGTTTGTTTCCTGCCATAGTGAATGGAGTTACCGAGATAGAGAGTGGGTCGAAAGATTACCATATTTTCTAATTCTAATGGAGGGAGCATGGCTACGCGCATTGAATTTCATCAGCACGGCGGCCCGGAGGTTTTACGGGCGGTCGAGTTTACCCCCACCGCCCCGGGCGAGCACGAAATCCAGGTTGAAAACAGAGCCATCGGTATCAACTATATCGATACCTATATTCGCGGCGGGCTCTATCCGCCCCCCTCCCTGCCAAGCGGCCTGGGCACCGAAGCGGCCGGCGTGGTGGTCAAAGTCGGCAGCGCGGTAAGCCATATTAAAGAGGGCGATCGGGTGGTCTATGCCCAGTCTGCACTGGGGGCTTACAGCTCTGTTCACAACGTGCCGGCAGACAAAGCGGCGATCCTGCCCAACGCCATCTCTTTTGAACAGGCGGCGGCCTCCTTCCTGAAGGGGCTGACCGTCTTTTATCTGCTGCGTAAGACCAATGAAATTAAGCCGGATGAGCCCTTCCTGTTCCATGCGGCCGCGGGCGGCGTGGGGTTAATCGCCTGCCAGTGGGCTAAAGCGCTGGGAGCGAAACTTATCGGTACCGTTGGCAGCGCGCAAAAAGCACAGCGCGCCCTGCAGGCGGGTGCCTGGCAGGTGATCAACTACCGCGAAGAGAGCATCGTCGAGCGGGTTAAAGAGATCACCGGCGGCAAGAAGCTGCGCGTGGTCTACGACTCGGTGGGGAAAGATACCTGGGAAGCGTCGCTGGATTGTCTGCAACGTCGCGGCCTGATGGTCAGCTTTGGTAATGCCTCCGGCGCGGTGACCGGGGTGAACCTGGGCATTTTGAACCAGAAAGGCTCCCTGTACGTCACCCGCCCTTCCCTGCAGGGTTATATTACCTCGCGTGAAGAGCTGGAAGAGGCCAGCAACGAGCTCTTTTCGCTGATTGCCAGCGGGGTCATTAAGGTGGATGTGGCCGACGCGCAGAAGTATCCCTTAAGCGATGCGCAGCGCGCGCATGAGGTGCTGGAGAGCCGGGCGACGCAGGGATCGAGTTTGCTTATCCCCTGAATAATGCAGAAAGAATTAGGGCTTCCCGAGGGAAGCCCTTTCTTTTTTTGTTCGGCTGTATGTAGGGTACAGCTCGATGAATTC
>DKMV01000269.1:323-870 GCA_002469605.1 Leclercia sp. UBA7405 | reverse complement strand
AGGGTACAGCTCGATGAATTCGTTAGCGGCAGCCATAGTGACAGATTCGATAAGTAAATCCTATTCCGTTCTAAGCCTGGCTGCCGGAAAAGTTGCAGGGTTGTGACGAACCCCTCAATACCTTAGTAACGAAAACGCTTATTGCGCTGATACTGCGGGAGTTTTGGTGATTTTATCGCCCGTATCGCCCACACCACCGCCACGGCCAGCAGCAGCCAGGGGAGCAGCTTCAGCATCAACGCAAAGAGTCCGCCGATAAACATCACTGCGGTCGCCACCACCAGCGCGGCAATAATCCCCAGCAGGGATATCCCGGTCACCATCAGCATCACAAAAAATCCAATTACAAATAGTAGTTCCAGCATGGCGCTCTCCCGAACAATGTCACAACGATACGCAATGTATTACAAGATCCGTGCCAAAATTAAGCTCATGATTTTAAAATAAAAACGCCTCGCAACAATTAGCGAGGCGTGGTGAATTTGACGACTTTTTAGTGAAATTTATTGTTTATCGGCAACCAGACGCAGCGCCTGCTCCAGCACCT
>DKMV01000269.1:0-205 GCA_002469605.1 Leclercia sp. UBA7405 | reverse complement strand
CCTGCTCCAGCACCTCGATATCCGCCCCGGCCTTATGGGCATTTTCACTGAGATAGCGGCGCCACTGGCGGGCACCCGGGATCCCCTGGAACAGCCCCAGCATATGCCGCGTGACGTGGCCCAGATAGGTGCCTTTACTCAGTTCGCGTTCAATATAGGGATACATGGCGCGCACCACCGAGACCGGATCGCTGTCTGCTCCTTC
>DKMV01000375.1 GCA_002469605.1 Leclercia sp. UBA7405 | reverse complement strand
GCAAACCCTTGAGCTGGTGCTTCGCGATTCGTTACTTGAGCCGACGCCTACCGTCGTGGAGATGATGGCGGAGCTGCACCGCGTCTACAGTGCCAAAAACAAAGCCTACGGCATGTTTAATGAAGAGAGCGAGCTGGCCCAGAGCCTGCGCCTGCAGCGTCAGGGCGAAGAGGAGTTCCTCGCCTTCAGCCGGGCGGCGACCGGACGCCTGCGCGATGAGCTGGCGAAATACCCCTTTGCCGACGGCGGCATCGTGTTGTTCTGCCACTACCGCTACCTGGCGGTGGAGTACCTGCTGGTCGCGGTGCTGAATAACCTGAGCAGCATGCGCGTAAATGAACAGCTGGATATCAGCTCTACCCACTATCTGGATATCAACCACGCCGACATCGTGGCGCGCATTGATCTCACCGAGTGGGAGACCAATCCGGAGTCCACCCGCTATCTCACCTTCCTGAAAGGGCGGGTAGGGCGCAAAGTGGCCGACTTCTTTATGGATTTCCTCGGTGCCAGCGAAGGGCTGAACGCCAAAGCGCAAAACAAAGGCTTGCTGCAGGCGGTGGACGACTTTACCGCTGAGGCGCAGCTCGACAAATCCGAGCGCCAGACCGTGCGTCAGCAGGTCTATAGCTACTGCAACGAGCAGCTGCAGGCGGGGGAAGAGATTGAGCTGGAGTCGCTGTCTAAAGAGCTGGCGGGCGTCAGCGAAGTGAGCTTCCAGGCGTTTACGGCCGAGAAGGGCTACGAGCTTGAAGAGAGCTTCCCGGCGGATCGCAGCACCCTGCGTCAGTTAACCAAATTTGCCGGCAGCGGCGGCGGGTTAACCATCAATTTTGACGCCATGCTGCTGGGCGAGCGCATCTTCTGGGATGCGGCCACCGATACCCTTACCATCAAAGGGACGCCGCCCAACCTGCGCGACCAGCTGCAACGCCGTACCTCCGGCGGTAAATAAACCCCATAAAAAAACCCCGCATTGCGGGGTTTCTTCATTCAACCTGTCAGCGATTACGCGCGAACGAAGTCGATGTGAGACAGTTTCGGCTTGAACGGGTGACGCTGCACCGCCTGAGCTTTAACTTTCTCTTCTTTACCGTCAACAACCAGAGTCAGAACTTCGCTGTAGAACTCAGCTTTGCTCTGCAGGTTCCACAGTTTGTCGTGGTCCAGTTCGATTGCAACAGGAGCAGCTTCGCCGCCATAGATGATGGCCGGGAATTTGTTAGCTGCACGCAGGCGGCGGCTCGCACCCTTACCCTGCTCTTTACGTACTTCTGCATTGATAGTGAACATTGATTTCTCTCTGTATATAAGTCCTGCTACAGGCGACCCAGCAGCAGGTAAGTGTTCTGCCTCACGGATGTGAGGCGGGCGGCATTTTATACTCAAACAGGTCGTACATCAATGAAAAGTCCCGTCAGCCGCGCAATTCATTGGCCCGGCGGAAGCGCCCTTCATAGTCAAACACCTTTTCACGTACCTGCCAGAACTGGCCTTTTTTACGGGCGACGACAAAGTCCGGATGGCGCAGCAGCGCCTGCTGCTGAATGATGTCCGCCGCCGTTATCCAGCGCAGCGGGACCCCCGGAGTGCGGGTATGGGGACGAATAAACAGCTGTTCGAAGGCGGTGCGCTGGGCGGGCGTCTGCAGACGGAAGCGCTCACTCACGTCGGCGCCGTCCTCATCGTAATAGGTGATTTTCAGCCATTCCCCCTTCTCATCGCTGCCGTGCGCCAGCGCCATGCCGCTACAGCGCAGCACCAGCGCGTCTTTCAGCTTCAGGGCCGCTTTCAGCATGTCGTCCGGATCCACCAGCACCGTATCGCACTCGCGGCAGCGGCGGGCGGCAATATCATTTTCAGCATTACACTGGGGGCAATTTTTAAAGCGAAAACGGTAGTCGCACTGTTCGCGATGGCCCTCGTCGTCTTCCAGCCAGCCCTGACAGCGGCGGCCAAAATGTTCGATCAGGGTGCCGTCGGCGGTGGTTTTTCCCCAGAAGGTGTTGGCAAAGCCGCAGCCGGGGCAGAAGACCTGCACCGGCACGTTATCGCTTTTGCCTTTTGGCGCCCCCACTTCCGGGGCGTAGAGATCGTGCGGGTTCCCGGCGTAATCGAGGATCAGGCAGTCGGTTTTGCCAGGCGCCAGGCGCAGGCCGCGGCCGACTATCTGCTGATAGAGGCTGACGGATTCGGTGGGGCGCAGAATGGCGATAAGATCCACGTGCGGGGCATCAAAGCCGGTGGTCAGCACCGCCACGTTCACCAGATAGCGGAACTGCTGGGCTTTGAAGGCCTCAATCAGCCGATCGCGTTCGCTGCCCGGCGTTTCGCCGGTAATCAAGGCCGCATCGCTGGCGGGCAGCAGGCCGGTAATTTCGCGCGCGTGTTCAACGGTGGCGGCAAAAATCATCACCCCTTTGCGGGTTTCGGCAAACTCCATAATCTGGCTGATGATATGCGGGGTAATACGATCCTGTTTTTTCAGCTCCCGGTTCAGGTCCGCCTCGCTGAACAGGCCGTTACTCTGCACCTGCAGACGGCTGAAGTCATACTGCACCACCGGCATATCCAGCCGCTCGGGCGAGGTAAGGTAGCCATGCTTAATCATATAGCGCAGCGGCAG
>DKMV01000056.1 GCA_002469605.1 Leclercia sp. UBA7405 | reverse complement strand
CGGCTCCTCGCGCGAGCACGCCCCCTGGGCGTTAACCGATTACGGCTTTAAGGTCGTGATTGCTCCGAGCTTTGCCGATATCTTCTACGGCAACAGCTTTAACAACCAGCTGCTGCCGGTCACGCTCAGCGATGAGCAGGTAGACGAGCTGTTTGCGCTGGTGAAAAGCCAGCCGGGCATTACCTTTGAAGTGGACCTGGAAGCGCAGGAGGTTAAAGCGGGCGGTAAATCCTATAGCTTTAACATTGACGCTTTCCGCCGCCACTGCATGATCAATGGCCTCGATAGCATCGGCCTGACCCTGCAGCACGAAGACGCCATCGCGGCGTACGAAAATAAACAGCCGGCGTTTATGGGCTAAGCCCGCGCCATATCGCAAGCCCGGTCGCTACGACCGGGCTTTTTTATACGTCCTTCACCCGGCAGGTGAGCAGCAGCGTCACCAGCGAAATCCCGGCAATCACCCAGTACACCACTCCGTGGCCGTAGCTCTGCACCAGCGCCCCCTGGATCACCCCTGCGAGGATTACCCCGGTTGAGATGCTGTTAGTGAACAACGTAGTGGCCGAACCCGCCCGCCCCGGCATTAAATCCTGGAACCAGAGCATGCCAATCCCGGCGACAATCCCGATAAAAACGGCGTTGAACAGCTGGAGCCCCAGCAGCGCTTCGCGGGTGTGGAACAGGATCAACCCGGCATAGAAGAGCACGCCGGCGGCAACGGCAATCACCATCATCCGGCGTTTGCCAAAGCGTTTTACGTAATAGCCGGCCAGGATCATCGCCGGGATCTCAAGCCCAGCGGCGGTGCCCATCAGGATCCCGGCAAGGTTATCCGGCAGCCCGAGATCGCTGCTGATCCACAGCGGCATGTCGATGATATACATGGTGTTGCAGGTCCACATCAGCATGGAGGCGATAAACAGCATGCGTACGTTTTTGTTCTGCCAGCCGCTGACTTCGGTGACGGGCGTATCCATTGTCTGCTCCACCCGGGCGACGGAGGGGAGCGCAAAGAGAACGAGCCCAAGGCTGATGGCAAAAATTACCGCGGCAATAGAGAACATGGCGGTAAAGCCATAGTTAAGCGCCAGCATAAAGGCCAGTGGCGGCCCGATTACCCAGGCCAGCGAAAGCTGGGCGCGCATAATGGAGCTAAACATCACCACTTCACGCGCGGAGCTGTCGGCGTATTCCCGCGCCAGGGCAAAGAGCTGGGGCATGGCGGTGTTAGCCAGCGAGGCCAGCAGCACGCCGCAGGTGATTAGCGTAAGGTAGTGGCGGTTAAAAGCGAACAATAGCGCGTTGGCGATGGCCATGGCGCAACAAAAGAGGATCAGCCGGCGGCGATCGCCCTGGCTGTCGGAGCGCTTCGCCAGCCACAGGCTGACCAGGATCCCGGCGATGGCGTTAACCGTGTAAAACAGCCCTACCCAGAAGGGCTCGGCACCCACCTCGCGGCTGAGAAACAGGCTTAAGGTCGGGGCCTGCAGCGCGCCGGCAACCCCCATCATAAACGCCACAATCATAAAGGCGGCATAGACGCCGTTGAGGCGACGTCCCATCGTCATTAACCAGAGCATGACCTGTCCTTAAGCGCAGAAATGAAAAAAGCCAGCAGATAATAGCTGCTGGCGTGGTGATTAGCACCAATACTCAGTCACACATGATGAAAGCAAGTCAGCGATCGGAAGTCCGGCTTGTAACATCCCACTGCATCAACTCCTCCAGCATCTTCAGCCGCTGCGCTTCGCACCGGCGGGCCAGCCAGGACGCTCCCTTTGTCGCGGCAAAGTACTGATTGAAAAACTGACGTGCGGTAGACTTCCTCATATTTACCTCCTTGCTTCATCGAAGAGAAGTATTGGCCTAATATAGGGATTAATAAATTGCTGATTTTTTGTCAGGAGTTCCCCTTTTATGGCCTCTGGTCGTCTGCAACAACAATTCATCCGCCTGTGGCAGTGCTGCGAAGGCCAGACGCGGGATACCACCCTCAGCGAACTCGCCGGGCTGCTTAACTGTTCGCGCCGCCATATGCGCACCCTGCTCAATACTATGCAGCAGCAGGGCTGGCTGAGCTGGGAGGCCGAAGCCGGGCGCGGCAAACGCTCGCGCCTCACCTTTCTCTATACCGGGCTGGCGCTGCAACAGCAGCGCGCCGAAGATCTACTGGAACAAGATCGCATTGAACAGCTGGTGCAACTGGTAGGCGACCGGGCGGCGGTACGCCAGATGCTGGTCTCCCACCTCGGGCGCAGCTTCCGCCAGGGGAAGCACATCCTGCGCGTGCTCTACTACCGGCCGATGAAAAACCTGTTGCCCGGGAGCGCGTTACGCCGCTCCGAAACCCATATGGCCCGGCAGATCTTCAGCGGCCTGACGCGTATAAATGAGGAAAACGGGGAACTGGAAGCTGATATCGCCCACCACTGGCAGCAAATCTCTGCCCTGCACTGGCGCTTTTTTCTGCGCCCCGGGATCCATTTTCACCACGGCCGCGAGCTGGAAATGCAGGATGTCATCGCTTCGCTCCGGCGCGCCCAAACGCTGCCGCTCTATTCCCACATTGCCGATCTGCAATCCCCTACCGCCTGGACGCTGGATATTCATCTGACCCAGCCGGACCGCTGGCTGCCGTGGCTGCTGGGCTATGTGCCCTCGATGATCCTCCCCCGCGAGTGGGAGACGATGCCCAAATTCGCCAGCCAGCCGGTGGGTACCGGCCCTTACGCGGTGGTGCGTAACACCAGCAACCAACTCAAAATTCAGGCCTTTGACGATTACTTTGGCTACCGTGCTCTGATTGATGAAGTGAACGTCTGGGTGCTGCCGGATATCAGCGAGGATCTTAGCCCCGGTCTCACCCTTGAAGGCCCCACCGAGGGAGAGAAAGCGGTCGAGAGCCGCCTCGAAGAGGGCTGCTACTATATGCTGTTCGACGCCCGCTCCCGGCGGGGCGCCAGCCAGGAGGTTCGCCGGTGGGTAAGCCAGATCCTCTCCCCTGCCAATCTCATCTATCAGGCCGAGGAGCAGTATCAAACCTACTGGTTCCCGGCCTATGGCCTGCTGCCGCGCTGGCACCACGCCCGGCCCGGGCGCGGCGAAAAGCCGGCCGGTCTGGAGACGCTTACCCTCACCTTCTATCGCGAACACATTGAGCACCGGGCGATCGCCAGAATGATGAGCGAGCTGCTGGCCGCCGAGCAGGTGAAGCTTGAGATTCAGGAGGTAGACTACGAAGAGTGGTATCGCGGGGAGATGGTCAGCGATATCTGGCTTAACAGCGTCAACTTCACCCTGCCGCTCGACTTCTCGCTCTTTTCGCATCTTTATGAAGTACCGCTGCTGCAAAAGTGCATTCTGCGCGACTGGCAGCAGGATGCCGCCGGATGGCGGGCCGGGGAGATGAACCTGGCGGTCTGGTGCCAGCAGTTGCTGGCGCAGCAGGCCATGGTGCCGCTGATCCACCACTGGCTGATGATTCAGGGCCAGCGCAGTATGCGCGGTCTGCGGATGAACACCCTCGGCTGGTTTGACTTTAAATCGGCGTGGTTTGCCCCGCCGGAGCCATAACCCTTTCGTAATATTCACCAAATCATTACAATACGTTCGTTCTCAACGGGGTGCTGCGTCAACGCGTGTGCTGAGAAAATACCCGTCGAACCTGATCCGGATAACGCCGGCGAAGGGATTTGAGGCTCTCGCTCAAAATCCTTTGCCACTCAACTTTGAGGTGCAAAGTGTTAAAAAAAGCTCTTCCCCTGCTGGCGCTGTTTGCGCTGCCTGCTTTCGCTAAGCCCGTACTCACGGTCTATACCTACGACTCTTTCGCCGCCGACTGGGGCCCTGGCCCGGTGGTGAAAAAAGCCTTCGAAGCCGACTGCAACTGCGAGCTGAAGTTCGTGGCGCTGGAGGATGGCGTCTCGCTGCTTAACCGCCTGCGTATGGAAGGCAAAAACAGCAAAGTCGACGTGGTGCTGGGGCTGGATAACAACCTGCTGGAAGCGGCCACCAAAACCGGGCTGTTTGCCGCAAGCGGCATCCCCGCCGATGCGGTTAAGGTGCCAGGCGGCTGGAAAAACGACACCTTTGTCCCCTTCGATTACGGCTACTTCGCTTTTGTGTATGACAAAAACAGACTTAAAAATCCGCCGAAGAGCCTGAAAGAGCTGGTTGAAAGCGATCAGAAATGGCGCGTTATCTACCAGGATCCGCGCACCAGTACCCCGGGCCTTGGCCTGCTGCTGTGGATGCAGAAAGTCTATGGCGATAAGAGCGCTGAAGCCTGGCAAAAACTGGCGGCCAAAACCGTTACCGTCACCAAAGGCTGGAGCGAGGCCTATGGCCTGTTCCTGAAAGGGGAAGGCGACCTGGTGCTGAGCTATACCACCTCACCGGCTTACCACATTATCGAAGAGAAAAAAGCGAACTACGCTGCCGCCGACTTTGCCGAAGGCCACTATCTGCAGGTGGAAGTTGCCGCCCGCACTAAGGCCAGCAAACAGCCGGAGCTGGCAGACAAGTTCCTGAAATTTATGGTCTCTCCGGCGTTCCAGAGCGCCATCCCGACCGGTAACTGGATGTATCCGGTTACCAGCGTCGCGCTGCCGGCGGGCTTCGACAGCCTGGTGAAACCGCAAAATACGCTGGAGTTTACCCCACAGCAGGTGGCGGAAAAACGAGCCGGCTGGGTAAGTGAATGGCAACGCGCCGTCAGCCGCTAATTGCCGGCTGGCTTCTTCCCGGGCTGACGGCCGCCACGCTGCTGGTGGCCGTCGCCGTGGCTGCTTTTCTGGCGCTCTGGCTAAACGCGCCGGAAACCGATATCGCGGCCCTCTGGCACGACAGCTATCTGTGGCACGTCGTCCGCTTCTCGTTCTGGCAGGCGTTTCTCTCTGCGCTGCTCTCGGTCACGCCCGCCATTTTTCTGGCGCGCGCCCTCTATCGCCGCCGCTTTCCCGGCAGGCAGATCCTGCTGCGCCTGTGCGCCATGACGCTGATCCTACCGGTGCTGGTGGCGGTGTTCGGCATTCTCAGCGTCTATGGCCGCCAGGGCTGGCTGGCCCAACTATTTGATCTCTTTGGTCTGGAGTGGACCTTCTCCCCCTATGGCCTGCAGGGCATTTTACTGGCTCACGTCTTCTTCAATATGCCGATGGCGACCCGCCTGCTGTTACAGGCCCTGGAGAATATCCCCGGCGAACAGCGCCAGCTGGCGGCGCAGCTGAATATGCGCGGCTGGCACTTTTTCCGCTTCGTTGAGTGGCCCTGGCTGCGCCGGCAGATCCCCCCCGCCGCCGCGCTGATCTTTATGCTCTGTTTCGCCAGTTTTGCCACCGTGCTGTCGCTGGGCGGCGGGCCGCAGGCGACCACCATCGAGCTGGCTATCTATCAGGCGCTAAGCTACGACTACGATCCGGGCCGGGCGGCGCTGCTGGCCATTATCCAGATGGGCTGCTGTCTGGGATTGGTACTCCTGAGCCAGCGGCTGGGCAAAGCGATCCCGGTCGGCGGCAGCCAGCTCACCGGCTGGCGCGATCCGCAGGATAGTCTGCGAAGCCGCCTTGGAGATCTCCTGCTGATTACGCTGGCCCTGCTGCTGTTGCTGCCTCCGCTACTCGCGGTGGTGGTAGATGGCCTGAAGGGCAACCTGCTCTCCGTGCTGCAACAGCCGGTGCTCTGGCAGGCCCTGACCACTTCCCTGCGCATTGCGCTGGGCGCCGGCCTGCTGTGCGTGGTACTGACCATGATGCTGCTCTGGAGCAGCCGCGAGCTCTATGCCCGCGGGGCAAAAATGGCGGGCCAGATGGTGGATCTGAGCGGCATGCTGATTCTGGCGATGCCCGGTATCGTGCTGGCTACCGGCTTTTTCCTGCTGCTGAATAGCACCACCGGCCTGCCGGCGTCGGCGGACGGCATTGTTATCTTCACCAATGCGCTGATGGCCATTCCCTATGCCCTGAAGGTGCTGGAAAACCCGATGCGAGATATCACCGCCCGCTATAGCCTGCTGTGCGGATCGCTCGGCATGCAGGGCTGGCAACGGCTGAAGGTGGTAGAGCTGCGCGCCCTGAAGCGTCCGCTGGCGCAGGCGCTGGCCTTTGCCTGCGTGCTGTCGATAGGGGATTTTGGCGTGGTGGCGCTGTTCGGCAACGAGGATTTCCGCACCCTGCCCTTCTGGCTCTATCAGCAGATTGGCTCCTATCGCAGCCAGGACGGCGCCGTCACCGCGCTCTTGCTGCTGCTGCTCTGCTTTGCACTCTTTACCCTTATCGAAAAACTTCCGGGGCGCGATGTTAAAACTGACTGATGTAACCTGGCTTTATCAGCATCTGCCGATGCGCTTTACCCTCTCCGTCCCGAAGGGGGAGTCGGTTGCCGTGCTTGGCCCGAGCGGGGCGGGAAAGAGTACGCTGCTCAATCTGATCGCCGGTTTTCTGCAGCCCGCCAGCGGCACTTTGACAATTGAGGATCGCGAACATACCCACACGCCGCCCTCCCGGCGCCCGGTGTCGATGCTGTTCCAGGAAAATAATCTCTTCACCCATCTGACCGTGCAGCAAAATATCGGCCTGGGCATGCACCCGGGGCTGAAGCTGAACGGCGGCCAGCAACGCAAGCTCACCGCCATTGCCGGGCAAATGGGCATCAGCGAGCTGCTGGAAAGGCTGCCGGGGGAGCTGTCCGGCGGCCAGCGCCAGCGCGTGGCGCTGGCGCGTTGTCTGGTGCGGGAGCAGCCGGTGTTACTGCTGGATGAGCCCTTCTCCGCGCTCGATCCGGCCCTGCGTCAGGAGATGCTGTTGCTGGTAAAAGAGGTTTGTGAACGCCAGCAGCTCACCATGCTGATGGTGTCGCACAGCGTTGAAGATGCGGCGCGGATCGCCCAACGCTCCATTGTGGTAGCCGACGGGCGTATCGCCTGGGACGGAGAGACAGAGGCGCTGCTCAGCGGCAACGCCAGCGCCTCACACCTGCTGGGGATCTAAGTCCCTCAGCGGCTCACGACCTTAAGCAGGATCTCGCCGTAGACCGGCATCAGCGGGTGGCGGATCAGTGCCACCAGCGCCACCACCGCCACGCCCAGAATCAGCGGTGCCAGCCACAGCAGACGCGAACGCGGCAGCAAGGCCGTAAGTTTGTCAGCGGATGCTTTGCCGCTGCGCCACAGTCGCCAGCAGAGCCACACCGCCAGCCAGAGCAGCAACGCCGTCGCCAGCAGCAGCCATTTGAAGCCGCCGCTGTCGGTTCCCGCCGGAATGTCGATGGCCGCACCGGCCAGAATACCGGGCAGGAAGTAGAACGGCGGCCAGAAAATACAGCCGATGATATTGGGTACGATGAACTTGCTGACGGGCAGATCGAGCATGCCCGCTACCATTGGCACCAGCGGACGGGTCGGTCCGACAAAGCGCCCCACCAGAATGGTAAACATGCTGTGCTGATGCAGCGCGTGCTCGGTTTTATCCAGCAGCGCTTTGTTCTTTTTCATGAACGACCAGCGGTGTAGCGGCTTTTTAAAGCGCCAGCCCAGCCAGAAGGAGATCCAGTCTCCCAGCAGACAGCCCACAATGCCCGCCAGCCAGGCCTGCCAGAAGCTGACCTCGCCGCTGCCAATCAGCGCCCCGAGTCCGGCCATCATTACCGTTCCAGGTAAGATCAGCCCGACCAGCGCCAGTGATTCCAGAAAAGCCACCAGCGCGACGGCAATGAGCGAATAAGTAACGGACTGGGTAATGAAGTGTTCCAGCAATGCCTGCATAAAGGTTCCGGTCGGATGACGAAGCAGGGATTCTGCGAAGCCCGGCCTGCTGCGTCAAGACATCAATTGTCTGAATAGTTTACCGGGTGACATCGGACTCCCGCCAATCCGTTTAGCTTTTTTTACGCTTTACTCGCATCCGGCCCGGAATTCGCTGGGGCTGGCGCCGGTACATTTCTTAAAGACGCGGGAAAAATAGAGCTGATCTTCAAAGCCCACGTTGCGCCCGACGGTGGCGATAGGCATGCGGGTGGTGCTCAACAGCAGTTTGGCCTGGCTGATACGCTGATCTTCGCGCCAGCTGAGCACGCTCACCCCCAGCTGCTGGCGGAACAGGTGCGACAGGCGCGACGGCGAGAGGCAGACATGCTGGGCAACGCTTGCGATATCAAACTGGCTATCCGCCAGGTGATCGCTGATGTACTGACAGGCATCCCGCACCCGGTGATCCAGCGGCGGATTTAGCGATTCGTTGATCGCCTCCATGCGCCTGAGCAGCAGCTGCTCCAGCAGGTTGATCGCCAGCAGCTCCGCATAGCGCCCGCCGGCCTGCCCCGCCGCGATGATCTGGGCAAACAGCTCACGAAACAGTGGTTGATGCACCTCTTCCGGGCGGTAATAGCCGGTCTGGGCAAACATCGCCGGCCAGCTCAGCCACTCCTGCCAGTAGGCGCGCGGGCGGAAGTAAACCCACTGGTGATACCACTCGCTGGCATCCGGATGGCGGCCATAGTGGTGGATCTCCCCGGGCGGGAACAGCAGGATATCCCCCGGACGGCAGACGAAGGTCCGATCCTGGTTTTTAATCACCCCTTCTCCCCGCACCGTCATATTGAGGATGTAGCCCTTCATGCCCAGCGGCCGGTCGACGTAAAAGTCGAGATAGCCCTCTGCCTCAATGGGAGTCAGTCCCGCCACCAGATGCGCATTAAACGAGTAGCCCGGCAGTAAGGGATCATTTTGTGTTTCAGCCATAAATTCAACGCTCCTGGCGCAGAGAAAGGAAACCAATTGTCCATATCATCACACGCGCGATCAAAACCTGCCCCGAAAAACACTCCAGACCTTTACTCCGCTTTATGTTTCGCCAGTTTGGCGCGTTCCGTCACATTTTCAGCCGGACATTCTGCGGATTGCTGGCAACAAAAGTGTCTATAACTACGGCAGAAATGTCCACATTGAATATTTGCACGGCGTCACACTTTCCACAGGCATAGCAAAATCATCCATAAGATTAGCGGATCCTGCCTGACGATTTTCTCCTCCACTCTCTAATGTTCTTTCATACCTGTTTTTTGATGGAGCAACACCATGGCAATTGCGATTGGCCTCGATTTTGGCAGTGACTCAGTGCGCGCCCTGGCGGTGGAGTGCACAACCGGTCAGGAGATTACAACCAGCGTTGAGTGGTATCCGCGCTGGCAGGAGGGACGTTATTGCGATGCGCCGAACAACCAGTTTCGCCACCATCCCCGCGATTACATTGAGTCAATGGAAGCGGCGATCAAAGCCGTGCTCGCCGGCCTGAGCGATGAGCAGCGCAGCCAGGTTGTCGGCATCGGCGTAGACAGCACCGGTTCTACGCCGGCACCCATTGATGCCGATGGCAACGTGCTGGCACTGCGTCCGGAGTTCGCCGAGAACCCCAACGCCATGTTCGTGCTCTGGAAAGACCATACCGCCGTGGAAGAGGCGGAGGCCATCACCCGTTTGTGCCATCAGCCTGGCAAGAACGATTACTCGCGCTACATCGGCGGCATTTACTCCAGCGAGTGGTTCTGGGCCAAAATTCTGCACGTAACCCGTCAGGACAGCCGCGTTGCGCAGACTGCAGCGTCGTGGATCGAGTTATGCGACTGGGTCCCGGCCCTGCTGTCTGGCACCACCTGCCCACAGGATATCCGCCGCGGCCGCTGCAGCGCCGGACATAAATCCCTGTGGCACGAAAGCTGGGGCGGCCTGCCGCCAGCGGCCTTCTTCGATGAGCTCGACCCCATTATCAACCAGCATCTCAACTACCCGCTCTTTACCGATACCTGGACGGCGGATATCCCCGTCGGGACGCTCTGCGCCGAGTGGGCGCAGCGCCTGGGCCTGCCCGAGACCGTGGCTATCTCCGGCGGCGCCTTCGACTGCCATATGGGCGCGGTGGGCGCGGGGGCACAGCCCAACACCCTGGTGAAAGTGATTGGCACCTCCACCTGCGACATCCTCACCGCGGATAAAGCCAGCGTGGGCGATCGCGCGGTGAAAGGCATTTGCGGCCAGGTTGATGGCAGCGTGGTGCCTGACTTTATCGGCCTTGAGGCGGGACAATCGGCCTTCGGCGATATCTATGCCTGGTTTGGCCGGGTGCTGGGCTGGCCGCTGGATCGGCTGGCCGAGACCCATCCGGAGCTAAAAACCCAGATTGCAGAGAGCAAGAAGCAATTGCTGGTGCAGCTCACCGACGCCTGGGCAAAAAATCCTTCACTCGATCACCTGCCGGTGGTGCTCGACTGGTTCAACGGCCGCCGTACGCCTTTTGCCAACCAGCGCCTGAAAGGGGTGATTACCGATCTGAACCTGGCAACCGATGCCCCAGCGCTGTTCGGCGGGCTGGTTGCCGCCACCGCCTTTGGCGCCCGCGCCATTATGGAGTGCTTCACCGAACAGGGGATCGCCGTTAACGAGGTGATGGCACTGGGCGGTATCGCCCGTAAGAACCCGGTCATTATGCAGGCCTGCTGCGACGTGCTTAACCGTCCGCTGCAGATTGTCGCCTCCGACCAGTGCTGCGCCCTCGGTGCCGCGATTTTCGCCGCCGTGGCGGCGGGCGTATATGCGGATATCCCGGCCGCGCAGCGGCATATGGCCAGTAAGGTCGAGAGCACCCTGCAGCCGCGTGCGCAGCAGGCTCAACGTTTCGAACAGCTTTATCAGCGCTATCAGCAGTGGGCGAAGAGCGCTGAGCTTCACTATCTCCCTGTCGCCGCCCCGGTAAAAAACAGCCCGGAAACCACGGCAACCCTGACACATTAAGGACACGATAATGACCATTTTTAATAATTATGAAGTGTGGTTTGTAATTGGCAGCCAGCATCTTTACGGGCCGGAAGCCCTGCGTCAGGTGACCCAGCATGCGGAACACGTTGTTAACGCCCTGAACGCCGAGGCTAAACTGCCCTGCAAACTGGTCCTGAAACCGCTGGGCACCTCCCCGGATGAGATCACCCACATCTGCCGCGATGCGAATTACGACGATAAATGTGCGGGTATGGTGGTGTGGCTGCACACCTTCTCCCCGGCCAAGATGTGGATCAACGGCCTGACTATCCTCAATAAACCGCTGCTGCAGTTCCATACCCAGTTCAACGCGGCGCTGCCGTGGGATAGCATCGACATGGACTTTATGAACCTGAACCAGACCGCGCACGGCGGTCGCGAGTTCGGCTTCATTGGTGCCCGTATGCGCCAGCAACACGCTGTGGTGACCGGCCACTGGCAGGATGCGCGCGCCCATAAGCGCATCGGTGCCTGGATGCGTCAGGCCGTCTCTAAACAGGATACCCGCCAGCTGAAGGTAGTGCGCTTTGGCGACAACATGCGTGAAGTGGCGGTGACCGACGGCGATAAAGTAGCCGCGCAGATCAAATTCGGCTTCTCGGTCAATACCTGGGCCGTGGGCGACCTGGTGCAGGTGGTTAATGAGGTGAGCGAGGGCGATATCAGCGCCCTGGTGGATGAGTATGAAAGCAGCTATCGCCTGACCGCCGCCGCGCAGGTTAACGGCGATAAGCGCCAGAACGTGCTGGATGCCGCGCGCATCGAGCTGGGGATGAAGCGCTTCCTGGAACAGGGTGGCTTCCACGCCTTTACCACCACCTTTGAAGATCTTCATGGCCTGAAGCAGCTTCCGGGCCTGGCCGTACAACGTCTGATGCAGCAGGGCTATGGCTTTGCGGGCGAAGGCGAC
>DKMV01000055.1:13587-13991 GCA_002469605.1 Leclercia sp. UBA7405 | reverse complement strand
CGGCCTGTCCACGGTGTGGCGCAACGCTGACAACAGAGTGGGACGCGCCGCGGCAGCGTCCCACCGCCTATGCGGTTGCCGCGCTCTTTATGCTGCTGCTCTCAAACCTGTTTCCCTTCGTCTCCATGAAGGTTGGCGGTATCACCAGCGAAGTCGAGCTGCTGGAGATACCGCAGGTCATGTTCTCGGAAAATTACGCCAGTCTGGGCACCTTTTTCCTGCTCTTTGTCCAGCTGGTGCCGGCGTTCTGCCTGGTGGTTATCCTGCTGCTGGTCAATCGCGTCGACATCCCGGTCTTCTGGAAGGCGCCGCTGGCGCGGGTGCTGTTTCTGTTAAAAAGCTGGGGCATGGCGGAGATCTTTCTGGCCGGCGTGCTGGTCAGCTTTGTGAAGCTGATGGCCTAT
>DKMV01000055.1:0-13413 GCA_002469605.1 Leclercia sp. UBA7405 | reverse complement strand
TTTGTGAAGCTGATGGCCTATGGCGATGTAGGAATTGGCAGCAGCTTTATCCCCTGGTGCCTCTACTGCGTCCTGCAGCTGCGCGCGTTTCAGTGCGTGGATCGCCGCTGGGTCTGGGATGATATTGCGCCAGCACCGGCGCTGGCACAACCGGTGGAGCCTGGCCTGCCAGGCATTCGCCAGGGGCTGCGCTCCTGCTCCTGCTGTACGGCGATCCTGCCGGCAGAGCAGCGGGTCTGCCCGCGCTGTAAAACGAAAGGCTACGTACGTCGGAAAAACAGCCTGCAGTGGACCATGGCGCTGCTGATCACCTCCATCATTCTCTATCTGCCTGCCAATATTCTGCCGATCATGATCACCGATCTGCTCGGCGATAAGATGCCCTCGACCATTATGGCCGGCGTTATTTTGCTCTGGGGAGAGGGGTCCTATCCGGTGGCGCTGGTGATCTTCATCGCTAGCATCATGGTACCGACCCTGAAGATGATCGCCATCGCCTGGCTGTGCTGGGATGCTAAGGGGCACGGGCAGCGCGACAGCGAGCGCATGCACCTGATTTATGAAGTTGTTGAGTTTGTCGGACGCTGGTCAATGATTGACGTCTTTGTGATTGCCGTATTGTCGGCGCTGGTGCGTATTGGGGGGCTGATGAATATCTATCCCGCCCTGGGCGCGCTGATGTTTGCACTGGTCGTGATTATGACCATGTTTGCGGCCATGACCTTCGACCCTCGTTTATCGTGGGATCGTGAGCCAGAGTCAAGCCATGAGGATAAGTAAGAACATGGAAAAGAAAAGCGGAGAGGCGAAAGTGCAGAAGGTCAGAAACTGGTCGCCGGTGTGGATTTTCCCCATCGTGACCGCCCTGATCGGCGCATGGATCCTGTTTTATCATTACAGCCACCAGGGCCCGGAAGTAACGCTTATCACTACCAATGCCGAAGGCATCGAGGGCGGTAAGACCACCATCAAAAGCCGTAGCGTGAACGTAGGCGTGGTAGAAAGTGCGACCCTTACTGACGATCTTAAGCACGTAGAGATCAAGGCTCGCCTCAATGCCGGAATGGAAAAGGTGCTGCACGGCGACTCCGTCTTCTGGGTGGTAAAACCGCAGGTGGGGCGTGAAGGCATTAGCGGGCTGGGAACGCTGCTCTCCGGGGCCTATATTGAGCTGCAGCCCGGCACCAAAGGGGTGCAAAAAAATGAGTACCAGCTGCTGGACTCTCCGCCGCTGGCGCCGCCAGATGCGAAAGGTATCCGCGTCATTCTCGACAGTAAAAAGGCCGGACAGCTCAGCCCGGGCGATCCGGTTCTGTTCCGGGGTTATCGCGTCGGCTCGGTAGAGACCAGTACCTTCGATACCCAGAAACGCACCATCAGCTATCAGCTGTTTATCAATGCGCCAAATGACCGCCTGGTTACCAGCAACGTTCGCTTCTGGAAAGACAGCGGTATCGCGGTGGATCTCACCTCTGCAGGTATGCGCGTCGAGATGGGGTCGCTGACCACGCTCTTTGGCGGCGGCGTGAGCTTTGATGTGCCTGAAGGGCAGGAGCTCGGACAGCCGGTGGCAGAGAAAACGGCGTTCCGCCTCTTCGATGACCAGAGGTCGATTCAGGACGCACTCTATACCGATCACATCGATTATCTGATGTTCTTTAAAGATTCGGTGCGTGGCCTGCAGCCGGGTGCACCGGTTGAGTTCCGCGGTATCCGTCTGGGTACGGTAGGCCAGGTGCCGTTCTTCGTGCCGGGCCTGCGTCAGGTGCTGGACGATGACTATCGCATTCCGGTGCTGGTGCGCATTGAGCCGGAGCGGCTGGTTAATCAGGTCGGTGAAGGGCCGGATCTCGGCGATAATCTGAACGAGCTGATGAAGCGCGGCCTGCGCGCCTCCCTGAAAACCGGTAACCTGGTGACGGGCGCGCTATACGTGGATATGGACTTCTATCCGAAGGCGCCACCGCCACCGGACGTGACGGAGTTTGGCGGCTACAAAATTATCCCGACGGTAAGCAGCGGGTTGGCGCAGATCCAGCAGCGCCTGATGGATACGCTTGATAAGATCAATAACCTGCCGCTTAACCCGATGCTGGAGCAGGCGACCAATACCCTGAACGAAAGCCAGGTCACCATGCGCCGTCTGCAGAAGACGCTGGATAATCTCAACCAGATCACCGCCAGCCAGTCTATGCAGCAGTTGCCGCAGGATATGCAGAAAACCCTGCGCGAACTCAACCGCAGCATGCAGGGCTTCCAGCCGGGCTCGGCCGCCTATAACAAGATGGTGGCGGATATGCAGCGCCTCGATCAGGTACTGCGTGAGCTACAGCCCGTACTGAAGACCCTGAATAGCAAGAGCAACGCGCTGGTCTTTGAAGCGAAAGATCAAAAGGACCCTGAGCCGAAGAGGGCTAAATAATGAAAAAATGGTTACCGATCGCCGTAGCGGCGCTGCTGGCCGCCTGTAGCTCAGGCGAGGATAACAAGAGTTACTATCAGCTGCCGGTGGCAGCCCAGGTAGGCGGGGCAAGCTCCGCCAGCCAGGGTAACCGCCTGCTGTGGGTAGAGCAGGTAGCGGTGCCGGATTATCTGGCGGGCAACGGCGTGGTGTATCAGACCAGCGATGTGCAGTACGTGATCGCCAATAATAATCTGTGGGCCAGCCCGCTCGATCAGCAGCTGCGTAATACGCTGGTGGCTAACCTCAGCAGCCAGATGCCCGGTTGGGTAGTGGCGTCGCAGCCGCTGGGGAGCGATCAGGATACGCTGAACGTCAATGTTACCGGCTTCCATGGCCGGTATGACGGTAGCGTTATTATTAGCGGTGAGTGGCTGTTGAACCATCAAGGGCAGCTGACAAAACGTCCTTTCCATCTGGAGCTGAAGCAGCAGAAAGATGGCTATGACGAGATGGTGAAGGTGCTGGCGCAGGGCTGGGCTCAGGAGTCGGCCCGTATAGCCGCCGAGATCTCTCGCCTGCCATAAGTAAAATTCATCGACCGAAACCGCAATCCGCCTCGCGCTGATTGCGGTTTTTTTTTCGTTTTTACCTCAGGCTGTTACTTGTGCCGGATCACAGTTTTTGTACAAATGAACTTCAGGCTAGCTCACAAATATGACACTGGCGTGAATTTTGCGCATTGACGATGGGCTTTATTCAGGGTATCCATTAGATGTGATTGCACATTTTGTAATCACTGTTTTCTTTTCCACCAGACCAAATAATGAGGGAAACGAGGCATGAAGAGACAGAAACGAGATCGCCTGGAAAGGGCTCATCAACGTGGTTATCAGGCTGGCATCGCCGGACGTTCGAAAGAAATGTGTCCCTATCAGACTCTGAATCAGAGGTCACAATGGTTGGGGGGCTGGCGAGAAGCCATCGGAGACAGGGCAGTACTTGCCTGATACCGTCTCTTTAAAAAGAAACCTCCGCACTGCGGAGGTTTCGCCTTTTATGCTTTCAGAAAAGCATCATCAGAACGCGGAAGTATCCTGGAACAGACCCACTTTCAGGTCGCTTGCGCTGTAGATCAGACGACCATCAACCAGCACCTCACCATCTGCCAGGCCCATGATCAGGCGGCGGTTAACGATGCGCTTAAAGTGAATACGGTAGGTCACTTTTTTCGCGGTTGGCAGAACCTGACCAGTGAACTTCACTTCGCCCACGCCCAGCGCGCGGCCTTTACCTTCGCCGCCCAGCCAGCCGAGGTAGAAACCAACCAGCTGCCACATAGCGTCGAGGCCCAGGCAGCCTGGCATTACCGGGTCGCCAATAAAGTGGCAACCGAAGAACCACATGTCCGGGTTGATATCGAGCTCTGCTTCTACGTAACCCTTATCGAAGTTGCCGCCGGTTTCCGTCATCTTAACGACACGGTCCATCATCAGCATGTTCGGGGCCGGTAACTGTGGGCCTTTAGCGCCAAACAGTTCACCGCGACCAGAGGCAAGAAGATCTTCTTTTGTATAGGATTCGCGTTTTTCTACCATGTTCTCAGTAAGCCTTATTTTAGTGAAGCACGCAGGATAGCTAACACGTGTACGCTGAACAAGTCCGATCAGTTTGAACTAAACCAGCTCAGCCAGCGTAACGGCCATGGATAACGATGACGTGCTTCCTGCTGTGTTGCCTGAACAATACGTTCCTGGATGGTCTGCATAAGCGTTGTCTGCCCTTCGCCATCCCAGACCAGATTTGTCAGTAAGGGTAGTGCATCTGCAATATCTTCGATTGCCCAGATGGAGAATTGTTCTTCTTCTACCGCTTTCAACACTTCCTGGCTCAGGCTCAGATGCCGAACGTTCGGCAGCGGGATAATCACACCCTGTTTACCGCTTAAACCGCGCTGCTGGCAGACGGTAAAGAAGCCTTCAATTTTTTCATTCAGACCGCCGACGGGCTGGGCGCGGCCAAACTGATCCACAGAGCCGGTAATGGCAATGCTCTGGTTAACAGGCACCTCGGCCAGGGCGCTGATCAGCGCGCACAGCTCCGCCATAGAGGCGCTGTCGCCATCCACTTCACTGTAAGACTGCTCAAAGGTGAGCGAGGCGGTGAAGGGGATCTGCTGATCCAGCTGGAGCTGGGACATCAGGTAAGCCTGCATGATCATCATGCCCTTGGCGTGGATATTCCCGCCCAGCTCGGCTTTGCGCTCAATATCAATAAACTCGCCATCGCCAATGTGAACCACGCAGCTGATGCGCGACGGCTCGCCAAAGGCGCGCGGGTGGCCGGGGAATTCAATCACCGACAGGGCGTTGATCTGCCCAACGCGTTCACCTTCGGTCTCGACCAGGATCTGCTCCAGCAGGATCTCATCCTGCATGCGGTCGGCGAGATAACCTTCACGCCACTCCCGCTGCAGCAGCATCTGTGCCAGCTGCTCGCCCGTAAAGCTTTCATCCTCCGTCAGGGCCGCCACTTCGCGAAGCTGCTTACCAAGCCAGAGCGGGCAAAGGGGTAGCGTCTCCTGATCGCCGGTATAGCGCACCGCTTCGCGGATGAGCACCGGCCACGCATCGGGGGCAGGGGACGGAAGTTCAGCGCGCGCCGCCAGGGCCGCAACCCACCGGGTCCACTGCTGCATCTCTTCAGCGTCGGGAATCTGAATATTGTCTTCGAATTCACTGTAGATCGCCTGATCGGCCAGCTCCGGCTCCATCTCCTGGAAGTCAGCCAGGGCTTCACGATCGCCCACCAGCACCACTTTCAGCGAGAGCGGCATCGGGGGGATGGAAACAGGCAGCGGGCGCGATTCGTCATATCCGACCCAGTCGAAACGCTGCCGGGTGGCGATATTTTTCAGGCGCATCCAGAGCAGCGGCTGGGCCAGCAGCGTGCGCAGGGCGATCATTAGCACGCCGCCGTTGGCCTGATGAATCAGGCCCGGCTGTAGCGTAATTTCACTATTGAACTGACGCACGCAGCCGAAGAGCTGTTCAGCCTCAACCCAGCCGGCGGTAATGACATCGGCAGTGACCGCAAAGCGGCCATCAGCAGAGGTTGCCGGAGTCCAGCTAACAACATTTCCGTTGACGCTATACGCCCCACCGGAAACCGTGTCGGTTTCTGGCTGCAGTTCACGGATGGCATCCGTCAGTAAACCCAGATACTCTACTTCGTCCGGCGCCTTCAGCAGCATAAAGGGTGAGGTTGCCCACGGGCTTAGCACCTGCTCCAGCGCGTACTGTAAACGTGGCTGAGTATCGCTTAATAAGTATTCTTGCTCTTTCGCGAGGTCTGGCTGTGCAAACACTTCCTGATAATTATCGGTATCCGGAACAAGGTCACGCCATGCTAGTTTCGTAATGGTCAAAGTCGATGTTTTTTAGTCAGATGTAAAACGATGGAGTATACCGCATGGCGCAGGCTCTGCCCATGAGGGAATGGGAGTTTCAGCGAGCCGGGAGGCTTCTGCGATCACAGGTAATGATTTCTTTTCAGCAGACCGGCAAAAAACTGATATTCTGAACAGAGTTACACGGTCACACAGAGATCGCAATGAAATATCAACAACTGGAAAATCTCGAAAGCGGCTGGAAATGGAAGTACCTGGTCAAAAAACACCGCGAAGGAGAATTGATTACCTGTCACCTTGAGGCCAGTGCGGCAAAAGAGGCGGTGGATTTATTGCTGACCCTGGAAAATGAACCGGTTCTGGTTAATGGCTGGATCGAGAAACACATTAATCCGACGCTGCTGAATCGCATGAAGCAAACTATTCGCGCGCGGCGTAAGCGGCACTTCAATGCAGAACATCAGCACACCCGTAAAAAGTCGATTGACCTGGAGTTTATGGTCTGGCAACGGCTGGCGGGGCTGGCTCAGCGGCGCGGTAAAACCCTGTCCGAGACGATAGTGCAGCTGATCGAAGATGCGGAACATAAAGAGAAGTACGCCAGCCAGATGTCGACGCTGAAAACCGATCTGCAGGCTCTGTTGGGCAAGAAGTAAATTTTCTTTCCGGCAGGCAAAAAAAAACCCCGCAAAGCGGGGTTTTTTTATAAGACGATAACTTATGCCGCAGGCTGAGTTACAACGTCTTTGATACCTTTAACTTCGATCTCTACGCGACGATCCGGAGCCAGGCAGTCGATCAGAGCTGCACGCTGTTTCACGTTGTCACAGGTGCTGCCGGTAACCGGGTTAGATTCGCCCATACCGCGTGCGGAGATCTTGTTGCTCGGGATACCTTTAGAGATCAGGTAATCAACAACAGACTGAGCACGTTTCTCAGACAGACCCTGGTTGTAAGCGTCAGAACCGATACGGTCAGTGAAGCCCAGAACCACTACGGAACCGTCTTTCGGATCCAGGTTGCTCAGCTGGCTGTACATCTGATCCAGAGCCTGCTGGCCTTCTGGTTTCAGAGTTGCTTTGTTGAAGTTGAACAGAACGTCAGACTTCAGAGTGAAGTGCTTGGTCTGTACTTCTGGAGCCGGAGCCGGAGCCGGAGCTACGATCGGAGCAGCATCTTCCTGCTGGCCGAAACGGTAGGAAACACCAACGCTCAGCAGGCCATTGTCCTGACGAGTACCAACGGTGTTTGCATCACCGATGTTGTTGGTCCACTGGTATTCCAGACGGGTAGCGATGTCACGGGTCATTGCCCATTCCAGGCCACCAGCGAATACTGGGGAAACACCAGTGTCGTGATCTTTGAAGGATGCGCCGCCAGGAACGTTAGCTTTAGCATCTGCACGCCAAACCATACCACCCAGACGAGTGTAGATGTCCAGATCGTCAGTGATTGGGTAACCCAGTTTAGCGGTCAGCTGAACGCCCTGAGCTTTGAATGCGCCATTGATGTTGTCGCCTTTGTACGGCTCACGGCCTAACCAGTCGTAGCCCAGTTCGAAGCCAACGTACGGGTTAACCTGGTAGCCACCAAACGCACCAGCACCAAGCTGATTTTCGTGGGTAGGACCATTGTTGTCGATAAAACCAGTATCGTGGAACTGAGACCAGCCCAGTTTAGCACCAGTGTACCAGGTGTTATCTTTAGGAGCGGCTTGCGCTACGGTAGCGAAGCCAGCCAGTGCCACTGCAATCGCGATAGCTGTCTTTTTCATTTTTTGCGCCTCGTTATCATCCAAAAATCGCCATGAGAATCTCAATGAGAGTTCACGGTTAAATCCTTCACCGGGGGGCGGGGACAAAGAGTAACTCTACCGATATCTTCGGCTTAGGCCGAGCACCCCTGGCGATGTAAAGTCTACAACGTAGTTGGAAACTTACAAGTGTGAACGCTGTCAGGCTTATGAAAAAAAAAGTTTTGTATACACGATATTTAACATTAATTGAGCAATTTCGCCCATGCTAAAAAGAAGGAAACCGCACCAGACAAGACTCTTCGCTGTTTTTGCGTAGGGAATGAACGCCGTGCAAACCGCGCAAAAAAAATTCCAGGAAAACTCCTATTTTTGCTCAATGATACAAATTTGAGTGAATTTTTAACCCGGACAGGTGTCCTTTGCCCAGGGAATTGACCTGAACGGGACGCATAATGAAGCCCAGCGCATTTCCTTCTTCGGCCGCTTCAGCCAGCTGATGCTGTTCTTCATCGGTTAAGGCCTCCGTAAACCAGCCAATCACCACACTGTAATTACCGGTACGCAACGCTCTGACCATTGATTCAACGGTATGGCAGGGGGCGAGCTGGCTCACCTGCATAACTTTTGTCAGCGGAAGACCGGCGGCCTGAACCCACTGACGGCTCAATTTCTGCTTTGGCGTAAGCCAGAGCTGCCAGCGCGACTGCTGACCCAGCTGCTGTAACAGCGGCAGTAATAGCAGCTGCGTCATCATGGGCTGGTCTTCACGATAAAGCACTTCACTGATCAGCCCGGTGGAAAGACGCGCAGAAGAATTCATTACGTTGTTAGTACCTGCGGATGAAGCGAAAGCGGTTGTGCGATTTGCATAGCCTGAAGAGTGCATAATCAATCCAGCCCTGTAGTTACTGTATGGATATACAGTAACTCTGGTGCGACTAAAGATCAACCTCATTTTCGGAAAGCTTCTCGCAAAATTCACTCGTTCTTGCCGCCTTCATCAAAATCATCTTGCCCAACGCTCACAAGTTACCTATTTTTTGGTTAACGGATCCGTTAGCGCAATTTATACGTATTACTTAATGATTTTAAAGGGATTATTATGAAAAAGATATCGTACGAGCGGATCTATCAATCTACTAAATACCTCGAGCCTCTCGGAGACATAGAGCACCGTGCGCTCTTTGGCGGTTATACCCTGGCAGTGGATAACACGGTGTTTGCCATGGTCTCTGACGGCGAACTATATCTGCGGGCCTGTGAAGAGAGCGCGCCTTACTATGTGAAAAACGGCTCTTCTTTCTTAACCCTGGTCAAACGCGGTCGGCCCGTTCCGCTGAACTATTTCCGCGTGGACGATGCCCTCTGGAGTGACAGAGATAAACTGCTGAAACTCTCTCTATTTGCTCTGGAGGCGGCGCAACGAGAACGCCGTGAGCGTTACAAACAGCAGCGGCTTAAGGATCTGCCTAATCTCTCTTTCCAGCTTGAACTGCTGCTGTGCGAAGCGGGGATCACTAATGAAGAGACGCTGCGGGCGCTGGGCGCGGAACAGTGCTGGCTCAAAATTAAGGCGCTGAATAAAGAGCTCAGCTATAAGGTGCTGTTTGCGCTGGAAGGGGCGATAGCAGGGCTACACGAAGCGGCGCTCCCGGCCGTACGCCGCCGGGAGCTTTTCGAGTGGTTCAAGACGCAGCCACTGCAGAAGCTTACTCAGGCAGGTGAATAACCTGTTGTTGTAAGCGACAAATCTCTGGCAGCAACGCAATAAGCAATCCAACTTGTTGCAGAACCAGCGGTGCTTTGCTCTCTGCGCCAGGTTCAAGATGCGAAATGCGTTGCGCCAGTTCACTCAGGGCTTCCTGCACGCGCGGCTCATCTGCCGGGCGCTGATGAAGCGCATCATCCACATAGCAGACGGCATCATCCAGTAGCAGGAGAATGTCGGGATTGGTCAGCCGCTCCCGATGTGCTCCCAGCGCGGAGATATAGCTGGTAAAGGTGTGATTAAGACACAGCAGGCGGAAGGCGACCTCGCGGATCTCCGGCGTCGCCCGCGGCTCCGTTGACATATTCGACACCACCGACGCCAGCTCGGCATCGCGGTTATGGGCATCCCGCCGGGCAATACGATACTCCAGACGGTTATCACGCCCCTGGTGGTACTGCACCAGAATGGCATCCAGATAGCGGCAGTTAGCATTGATGGCCTGCTCCAGCACGCGCGGCAGATTGCGGAATCGCCAGTCCGGCCAGATAAAGCTCACCGCGGCCCAGGCGATGGCGCACCCAATGAGCGTATCGATCACGCGCGGCAGCGCCACTTCGAACCCCTCGCCGAGCAGGTTAAAACAGAGCAACACCAGCAGGGTGATAAACATTGTGGCGTGGGCATACTGCACGTTACGGAACGCAAAGAAGAGTACCCCGGTGATGACGATCAGAATCAGCTGGCCTTCGACGGAAGGCACAAAATAGAGGATGGGCAGGCCAAGGGCGACCCCCGCAAGGGTGCCGATAATACGCAGCGCCAGCCGGTGTCGCGTCGCGTTATAGTTCGGCTGGCAGACAAACAGGCTGGTCAGCAGGATCCAGTAACCGTGCTGCATCCCGGTTATCTGTATAAAGGCATAGCCCAGGCAGAGCACCAGGGACATACGCACCGCGTGCCGAAACAGCGCCGATGCCGGGGTAAAGTGGCGGCTCAGGCGCAGCCAGATATCGCTGAAACCGTGCAGGCTGTCGTCAGCCAGCTGGTTTTCGACATCGTTACCGGGTAGGGCCATTGCCTGCTCTGATTCAATGGTCGCCAGCTGGGCATCAATGGCGCGCAGGTTATTTAACAGAAAGCCGAGCGCCTTCATCTGTTCTGCCGAGGTTCCGCTGGCCTGCACGCGATCGAGTGCGGCATCGAGATGGCTAAAGGCCCGTTCAAAGCGCGGATCGTGCTGATAGGGGATGCGCAGCAGTATCGATCGGGAGAGCTGCTGGCAGGCCTGAGACTGCATCGAGAGCAGACGCTGGAAGCGAAACATCACATCGCTGTAGCGGAACTTCTCCCGCAGCTCGGCGTACTGGATATGCGACGAGCTGGCCCGTTCGTGAATATCCTGGGCGACGAAATAGTAGTGCAGCGTGCGGCGAGTACCGCGCTGGCCGCGATCGCCGCGCAAGCGGGTAAGCAGCGAGGCTTTGGTCTGGTTTAAGGTGGTTACCAGCTGGCCGTTCGCCAGCGCCAGATCGTAAAGTGGCGCCTGGCTTTCTGATTCTATATCCGGATCGAACAGGCGGGACTTAAGCTCCAGATAGTGCGCCAGCTGTTCATAGCTGCGGGCGAGATTATCTTGCAGCGGACGGATAGGGAAGATGAGATGACCTGCAAGCGTCAGCAGGTTATACCAGATGGCACCCAGCAGGAGTAGCAGCGGCTGTTGATACCACTGATCGTACAGCGACACCCCGAGCATGGTGTAAATGGCGATCAGCAGGGCGCCAAAGGCGATAGTCGCATAGCGCTGCCCCAGCCCGCCAAGCAGGATAAAGCCGCTAGTGGAGAGCATCAGCCCCAGGGCGAACAGCCATGGCCAGGGGTAGAGCAGCTCAACGGAGGCGGAGGCGATAAAAAAACAGACCAGGGTAATAAGCAGATTACGCAGACGCCCCGTCAGGCGATCGTCCAGATCCGCCAGGGCCCCGGCTACCACTCCGAGCGTCAGGGGGATGGTTAGCCTGGCCTCGCCCAGCCACCAGGGCAGGGCGGCGCTCCCGCACAGGGCAATAAAAATCCTGACGTTATAAAGCCAGGCGCTGTTCCAGGTGTAGCGACGTAGCAGTGGGCTTAACATGCGCGCACTCTGTCCTTATTACTGAAAACGACGACGGGCGCTGTTTTCACGCGCCGCCCGGGCAGTCTCAACGGAGACCACTCTGCGCCCCACCGGCCACAGGGCGATGGCAGCAATTTTAAAATTGGCGATCCCAACGGGAATACCAATAAGGGTAATACACTGGGCAATGCCTGCCGCGATGTGCATCAGGCACAGCCACCAGCCGAAAAAGATCAGCCACAGAATATTCAGCAGAGTACCGCCGGTATTCAGGATGACACTCTTACCCTCAGGGTTCAGCTCATCCACGTGAATGGCTTCATTGCCATAAGGGAAAAGCGACAGGCGGGTTATTTCCCAGCACGAGCGGGTGAGCGGCAGGGTGAAAATAAGCACAATGCTGACCAGGGTCGCCAGCAGCCAGGCGAGAGTGGTGGCAAAACCACCCAGCACAAAATTCAAAATATTCAGAACGGTACGCATAAAACCTCAGTTCCTTCCGGTTTGTGTGAAGCCTGATGATTGTAACGGTTTTTTGCGCTGGAGCACCTTAAAACTGGACGTTACACTGTCAGGCAATATTTTACGTCGTGGATCGGGCTGGACATGGAACTGAAAGCAACATCGTTAGGTAAACGCCTGGCACAACATCCCTATGACAGGGTTGTTCTGCTGAACGCCGGGGTGAAAGTCTCGGGCGAGCGGCATGAATACCTTATCCCGTTTAACCAATTGCAGGCGATCCACTGTAAACGCGGCCTGGTCTGGGGCGAGCTGGAGTTTGTACTGCCTGCGGAAAAAGTCGTCAGGCTTCACGGCACCGAATGGGCCGAAACCCAGCGTTTTTATCATCATCTCAGCACCCGCTGGCAGCAGTGGAGTGAAGAGATGAGCGAGGTTGCAGCGCAGGTGCTCCAGCAGGTTCTGGCCGAGATCCACGACAGCAGCGAGCAGAATAGCTGGCTAACCCGTGACAAAACCCTGGGCCTGCAGCAAAAAATCACCCAGGCGCTGGAGGCCTTGCCGCTTCCCACGTCGCGCCTTGCCGAATTTAATAACTGCCGCGAAGCCTGGCGGGCGTGCCAGGCCTGGTTAAGCGATATCGACAAAAGCCGCCTGGCGCATAACCAGGCCTGGACCGAGGCGATGCTTACCCGCTACGCCGATTTCTTTGCCGGGATCGAATCCTCTCCGCTCAACCCGGCCCAGGCCCGGGCGGTGGTAAACGGCGAACACTCCCTGCTGGTACTGGCGGGTGCCGGCAGCGGTAAAACCTCGGTGCTGGTGGCGCGGGCAGGCTGGCTGCTGACCCGCGGCGAGGCCAGCGCCGATCAGATTCTGCTGCTGGCCTTTGGGCGCAAAGCGGCGCAGGAGATGGACGAGCGCATCGAAGCGCGGCTGCACACGAAGGATATTACCGCCAGAACCTTCCACGCCCTGGCGCTGCACATTATTCAGCAGGGCAGCAAAAAAGTGCCGGCCATCAGCAAGCTGGAAAATGATACCGACGCGCGTCAGACGCTCTTTATTGAGGCCTGGCAACAGCAGTGCAGTGAGAAAAAAGCCCAGGCCAAAGGGTGGCGGCAGTGGCTGGAAGAGGAGCTGAACTGGACCCTTAGTGAGGGCAGTTTCTGGCAGGATGAAAAGCTCTGCCGCCGTCTGGCCCCGAGGCTCGATCGCTGGGTAAGCCTGATGCGTATGCACGGCGGCTCGCAAAGCGAGATGATCGACGGCGCCCCCGAGGAGATCCGCGCGATTTTTGCCAAACGGGTTAAGCTGATGGCGCCCCTGCTGAAGGCCTGGAAATCTGCCCTGAAAGCGGAGAACGCCGTCGATTTCTCGGGGCTTATCCACCAGGCGATCAATATTCTGGAGAAAGGGCGTTTCGTCAGCCCCTGGAAACATATTCTGGTGGATGAGCGGCCAGCAGCGCCGCGCGCTGGGGGGAAATGTCCTGGAACTCATCCACCAGAATATGTTTCCAGGGGCTGACGAAACGCCCTTTCTCCAGAATATTGAT
>DKMV01000118.1:5318-10617 GCA_002469605.1 Leclercia sp. UBA7405 | reverse complement strand
GCTGAAGATCAGATCCGCGCCCGCGCGCTTGATCGCCCCCAGGCTTTCAAGGATCACTTTCTCTTCGTCGATGGCCCCGGCCTGAGCGGCAAATTTGATCATCGCGTACTCGCCGCTCACCTGGTAGGCCCCCAGCGGCAGCTCGGTGCGCTCGCGGATGTCACGCAGGATATCCAGATAGGCGCCCGCCGGTTTCACCATCAGGCAGTCTGCGCCCTGGGCTTCGTCGAGCAGGGATTCGCGGATCGCTTCCCGGCGGTTCAGCGGGTTCATCTGATAGGTTTTGCGATCCCCTTTCAGCGCGGTACCCGCCGCTTCACGGAACGGGCCGTAGAACGACGAGGCGAACTTGGTGGAGTAGGACATGATGGCGGTGTCGGTAAAGCCCGCCGCGTCCAGCGCCTGGCGAATGGCCTGCACCTGGCCGTCCATCGCTGCGGAAGGGGCGATAAAGTCGGCACCCGCAGCGGCGGCAACCACCGCCTGTTTGCCCAGGTTTTGCAGGGTGGCGTCGTTATCCACGCCGTGGTCGCACAGCACGCCGCAGTGGCCATGGGAGGTATATTCGCAGAAGCAGGTGTCGGACATGACGATCATCTCCGGCACCGCCTCTTTGCAGATGCGGGACATACGCGCCACCAGGCCATCTTCGCGCCAGGCATCGCTGCCGGTGGCGTCGGTGTGGTGGGAGATGCCAAAGGTCATGACCGACCGGATGCCCGCATTGGCGATGCGCTCGATCTCGCGTGCCAGGTGTTTCTCGGGGATGCGCATCACGCCAGGCATGGCGTCGATGGCCTTGTAGTCATCAATCTCTTCTTCAACAAAAATTGGCAACACCAGATCGTTTAAGGAGAGGGTTGTCTCTTCAAATAACGCGCGCAGAGCCGGAGATTTGCGCAGACGACGGGGACGTGCAATTAAATCGGTCATGATATGCCTGACGTTCGTGAAACATGGATCCTTAGTTTACCCGATATGGCGGCAGGCTGTTTTACTAAAGTTGTCGTTATGGTCAGGCGAGCCGGCCTGCGCATGGAATGACTATTAGCTTAATTTGCCTGAAATAAAGTTTGTTATTACAAATAAAGCGATGAGCATCTTCTGTTATTTTTTTAGCTATCTGCCCGCTGCGGTTTTACTATTCAGCCGGGCCTTCATATAAATATTAAATTGCGAGTTTTTAATTATTTTCCCTGTTCTTTCAGGTTGTTGAAGATCTCATTCTATCTAAGTCGATCGCAGGCGCGCTGCCGCTAAATCGCTGGCCGCGTTGCGGCAGGGAAATTATATCCAGATGGAGCGGGGCAAACTGGTCGGCATCAACCGTTTGCCCTCACAGTATTAGCGCATTCAGGAGGCGGGCACGACCTGCGCTTTGTTCTCGCTTAGCTCGGCAACCAGGTTATTAATACCATCACTCATATTGACGAAGCGGGTATTGGGGGAGCGGGTGACCACCACAAACGCCCCCACGTTGGCCTGCGGGATCATCGCCATATAGGTGATAAAGCCGCCGCCGCCGCCCGTTTTTTGAATGATCCCCGGACGGCCATCCTTCGGTGCCATATAGACCCAGCCCAGACCCAGCGCATCCGCTTTACCCGGCACGTCCATCCCGATAACGCGCTGGAACTGGTTGCGCTTATAGATGATGGTCTGCATACGGTCGGCCTGATTACTGCGGGCATAAAAATCGGAGGAGAGGAATTGCTGCATCCAGCGCATCATATCCCCAGGCGTGGAGTAAACCCCGCCGCTGCCGATGGCCGCCAGGGTGTTATTACAGGGGCTGGCGCCTTTCTCTGCCACCATCAGGCGTTTGCACTGATCCGGCGACGGGGTAAAGGTAGTGTCTTTCATACCCAGCGGGCGAGTGATCTGCTCTTCAAAAAGCTGGGTATAGGGCTTGCCGGAGGCGCTGGCCAGCGCGTCCGCCAGTAAATCAAAAGCCAGATTTGAGTAGGCGGCCTGTGAGCCAGGGGCGCTCTTCAGGGTGGCGGTGCTGAGGTAATTCCAGCGCTGCTCGCGGGTGGGCCAGACGAAGACCGGGCGATGCGCCGCGCCGCCGGGCTGCTCGCGGGGCAGGGCGCTGGTGTGGGTCGCCAGATTCACCAGGGTAATAGGCGTTCCCTGATAGGTCGGCACCCGGGCGCCAGGCGGTGCATATTTACTCAGGGGATCGTTCAGTTTAACCACTCCCTGATCCAGCAGCTTCACCAGCATTTCGCTGGTCATCAGCTTGGTCAGGGAGGCGATGCGTATCACCGAGTCGAGCTGCGGATGCACGTTGTTGCCGGGGCGCGTTTCACCGAAGCTGCGGAAAACACGCTGATTACCATCAATAACCACCAGCGCCATGCCGGTTGCGCCGCTGCCGTAATAGATGAGGTTGGCGTAACGATCGGCAATGTCGGAGGCGAGGGCCGGGGCCGTCAGCGGCTGGGCAGCCTGCGCTGTCGATAAGCTCACCGCAAAGAGCGCGGCGGCGGAAATAAGACCAGGTTTCAACGAAAAGCATCCATGTGGTGAATGAAGATAATAGTGCGTATTTATACTACTAACGGACCCGGTGCAATGGGGCGAATTGCATAACAATAGCGGGAAAAACGTAACCTCGAGTAAATAAAAACAATTTCATCGCCTTTCGTCTCCCAATTTGTGACATCGGGCTTATGATAGGGCTTCTTAACCTGGCCTCTCCCGGAGAAAACAATGTCTGAAAAACGCGTGGTAATGGTTATCGATATGCAGCAGGGGGTGTTTGCCACGCCGCGGCTTCAGCGTGAATTATGTGTTTCGCGAATCAATCAGCTGACCCAGGCTGCCGATACGGTGATTTTTATTCAGCATGCAGGACCGGGCGGGCTGGAGGAAGGCAGCGAGGGCTTTGCCCTGCTGCCGGAGCTGCTGCAGCCGGAGGGGGCGTTTTATGTCACCAAAACCGCCTGCGATGCCTTTTATGGCACCGGACTCGAGGCGCTGCTGCGGGAGCAGGGGATCGACCGGTTTGTCATCTGCGGCTGCGCGACCGACTACTGCGTGGACGCTACCTTCAAAAACGGCGTGAGCCGTGGGTACCATATCACCGTTGCAAAAGATGCCCATACCACCGCCGACCGTGCGGCGGCACCAGCAGAAACCCTGATTAACCACTATAACGATGTCTGGAGCGATTTTATTGCGCCGGCCAATCCGCCCGAAGTGAAACTCACCGAAACAATTCTCGCCAGCTGGAAAACGAACTAATAATCGCCCGTCAGGTCTGATTTTCTTGCACGAGCCGGCAGACGGCTCGTGGACGTCGTAGTGATGTGTTAAACACAGCAAAAGTCATAAAGATAAGAAGGAAGCGTTATGTTTAAGTCATTTTTCCCAAAGCCGGGGCCCTTTTTCCTCTCGGCGTTGATTTGGGCGCTGATCGCCGTCGTGCTCTGGCAGGCCGGGGGAGGCGCCTGGCTTGAGCGCCTGGCCGGCGCATCCGGCGATGTCCCTATCAGCGCCGCGCGCTTCTGGTCGCGCAGCTATCTGCTGTTTTACGCTTACTATGCGCTTTGCGTCGGGCTTTTCGCTCTCTTCTGGTTTGTCTACTCCCCGCACCGCTGGCAGTACTGGTCGATACTGGGCACCGCGCTGATTATCTTTGTCACCTGGTTTCTGGTGGAAGTGGGGGTGGCGGTTAACGCCTGGTATGCCCCTTTCTACGATCTGATCCAGAAGGCGCTTAGCTCCCCGCATAAAGTCACCATCGATCAGTTTTATCATGGCGTAGGGGTGTTTCTCGGTATCGCCCTGATTGCGGTGATTATCGGCGTACTGAATAACTTCTTTGTCAGCCACTACGTCTTCCGCTGGCGTACCGCCATGAACGAATATTATATGGCCCACTGGCAACGCCTGCGCCATATCGAAGGTGCCGCCCAGCGTGTGCAGGAAGACACCATGCGCTTTGCCTCGACGCTTGAAGATATGGGCGTCAGCTTTATCAATGCCATCATGACCCTGATCGCCTTCCTGCCGGTGCTGGTGACCCTCTCGGCCCACGTGCCGGAGCTGCCGATTGTGGGGCATATCCCCTATGGTCTGGTGATCGCAGCTATTCTCTGGTCGCTGATGGGCACCGGTCTGCTGGCGGCGGTGGGGATCAAGCTGCCGGGGCTGGAGTTTAAAAACCAGCGCGTTGAAGCGGCCTACCGTAAAGAGCTGGTCTATGGCGAGGACGATCCCAGCCGCGCCTCGCCGCCCACCGTGCGCGAGCTGTTCCGCGCCGTGCGCCAGAACTATTTCCGCCTCTATTTCCACTATATGTACTTCAACGTCGCCCGTATTCTTTACCTGCAGGTGGATAACGTATTCGGTCTATTCCTGCTGTTCCCGTCGATTGTTGCCGGTACCATTACGCTGGGCCTGATGACCCAGATTACTAACGTCTTTGGCCAGGTGCGCACCTCGTTCCAGTATCTGATCTACTCCTGGACCACGCTGGTGGAATTGATGTCCATCTATAAACGTCTGCGCAGCTTTGAGCGCGAGCTGGACGATGGCGATCTGCAGGAAGTGACCAGTACCTTCAGTTAACACAGGGAGTTGTTATGACATTTGCCGTACCGCGAGCCTTACCCTTATCGCTGCTTGCCGCCCTGGTGCTGGCCGGCTGTGCGGAAGAGGGCGCCGCCCCGCTGAAAAAGGGCGAAAAACCTGTTGATGTGGCAAGCGTGGTGCGGCAAAAAATGCCTGCCAGCGTGAAGGATCGCGACCAGTGGGCGTCGGCGCTGGCAAAAACCTTCGACAGCCAGAAAATCGCCCCCACCGAGGAGAACGTCTGCTCGGTACTGGCAGTGGCCCAGCAGGAGTCGCTCTATCAGTCCGATCCCCCGGTGCCGGGGCTCAATAAGATCGCCTGGAAGGAGATTGATCGCCGGGCAGAGAAGCTGCACATCCCGGCGTTTGTGGTGCATACGGCCCTTAAAATTCCCTCGCCCAACGGCAAGAGCTACAGCGACCGGCTGGATGCGGTGAAAACCGAAAAACAGCTTAGCGCCATCTTTGACGATTTTATCAATATGGTGCCGATGGGGCAGAAGCTGTTCGGCTCCCTTAACCCGGTGCATACCGGCGGGCCGATGCAGGTCAGCATCGCCTTTGCCGAGAAGCATACCGACGGCTATCCCTGGAAGTACGACGGCACAGTGCGTCAGGAGGTCTTTTCTCTGCGCGGCGGCTTGTGGTTCGGCACTTATCACCTGCTTAATTACCCGGTCAGCTATAGCGAGCCGCTCTACCGCTTCGCCGACTTCAA
>DKMV01000118.1:0-5060 GCA_002469605.1 Leclercia sp. UBA7405 | reverse complement strand
TGAAGCTGGCGCTGGATGGCGATTTGATAGCCTACGGCAGCAGTACGGCGGGTAAAACGGAGATGGCGGTGCGCCAACTGGCGGATAAGCTCGACATGAGCGACAGCGAAATCCGCCGCCAGCTGGAGAAAAGCGACAGCCTGAGCTTTGAGAAAACCGCGCTCTATAAGCAGGTTTATGCCCTGGCGGAGAAGAAGAGTGGCAAGAGCTTGCCGAGAGAGATGTTACCTGGGATCCAGCTGGAAAGCCCGAAGATCACGCGCAACCTGACAACCGCATGGTTTGCGAAGCGCGTCGACGATCGTCGGGCTCGCTGTATGGCAATGAATTAGCGGTAGCGACGCAGGCGGTTAACCAGCGCGACCACACCCAAAACGACGCAGCCAACAAGGAAGGGGATAAGCCCAAAGATGGTGCTGACGCCCAGTCCGATTTCAACGCGCGGGCGTCCGGTGTCCTGGACCTGCATCAGGTGTTCATAGACCCCGGGGGCATGAACCAGCATGTTCAGGAACTGCGAGCCCGCCCAGAAGCAGAACAGCACAAACAGAGCATAAGCGATATTACCCGGCGTGGAGGTTTTCGGGTGTTTGCCATTAAAAACAGGCTTCGACATTGTAAAGTCTGCCATAGAGACCTCCGGATAGTTCAGCCTGGCCGTGTGCCAGCGCTATAGCCGAAGTTTGACAGGTCATAGCAAATGTCAATATCGGAATCGTGGTAAATTGCCCCTTAGAATCCTCCTGGATCGCTGATTTCTGCATCACTTCACACATTTGTTACTTTAAGTTAAATTCATTAACATTTAAGAATTTCCGCATCCGCCACAGACCAGAGGGCAAAACTGTGCGACGATGCGTTTTTTTCGTGGAGCCACTATGAAACTGCCTGCCAAAATTCGCCGTGACTGGCACTACTATGCCTTTGCTATCGGGCTTATCTTTATTCTGAACGGGGTTGTCGGGCTGCTGGGCTTTGAGGCGAAGGGCTGGCAAACCTATGCGGTGGGGCTGGTGACCTGGGTAATCAGTTTCAGGCTGGCAGGGTTTATTATTCGCCGCCGCCCGGAAGAGGCGACGGCGTATGAGGCCGATTAAGCCGTAATATTCAGCGCGCTGTCGGCGGCATGCTGCTCCAGCGCCAGTTCAATCAGGCGGGTGATCAATTCCGGATAGCTGATGCCGCTTGCCTGCCACAGTTTCGGGTACATGCTGATATTGGTGAAGCCCGGCAGAGTGTTGATTTCATTGATCACCACCTGGTTCTCCGGCGTTAAAAAGACGTCGACCCGGGCCATGCCGCGGCAGCCCAGCGTCTGATACGCCTCGATAGCGATGGCGCGGATCCGATCATTAATCTCTGGATCCAGCGCGGCGGGGACCACCACCTGCGCCCCTTTATCGTCGATATATTTGGTGTCGTAAGAGTAGAAGTCGCTGCTCAGCACCACCTCGCCGCAGGTACTGGCCTGTGGAAAGTCGTTGCCCAGCACGGCGCACTCGATTTCACGGCCTTTAATGCCCTGCTCAACCACCACCTTATGGTCAAAGGTAAAGGCCAGGCGTACCGCCTCGTTAAACTGCGCTTCGCTGCTGACTTTGCTTACCCCCACCGAAGAGCCCTGATTGGCAGGCTTCACGAACAGCGGCAGGCCGAGCTCTGCCTGCAGGGCGCTGAAAGTGTGTTTGTCGCGGTTGGCGCGGGTGAGGGTGACAAAAGGGGCCACGTTCAGACCGGCATCGCGCAGCAGGCGTTTGGTGATGTCTTTATCCATGCAGGCGGCGGAGCCCAGCACGCCGGAGCCGACGAACGGCAGGTTTGCCATGCGCAGCATCCCCTGCAGGGAGCCATCTTCGCCCAGGGTGCCGTGGACGATCGGGAAAATCACGTCGATTTGCGCCAGCGCCTGCGCGCTGGTGGCGTCAATCAGCTGGCCGAGCGCCACGCCCGGTACGGTGGCGACGCTGATATCAGAAGGATTAAGGGCGATATGCGCCGGATCGTCGGCGTTGAGCAGATAGTTGTCGGCGTCGTTAACGTGCCACTGGCCCTGTTTATCAATTCCCAGCAGCACTACGTCGAAACGGCTTTTATCGATCGCATTGACGATGTTTTTGGCCGATTGCAGCGACACTTCGTGTTCTGCTGATTTTCCCCCAAATACAATACCCACCCGCAGCTTTGCCATTACTCTCACTCATCCAGTCTGACTAAAAACCCATACCTTACCACGATGCCCGGCGGGATTCGCCGCCTTCTGCCATAATGTTTTGGCACAATAAAAAGGAGCCAGAGTGAGAGGAAAAGGGCTGATTATCTGTCTGATTATGATTGGCGCGGCTGCGGTGGGGTATCGCTGGCTGCCGTCTTACTACAACCCCTTTGTGCCCCTCTCCCTTGACGATCCTCCCGGAAAAATCAGCCAGTTTAAGCTGCGCCGCCTCACCCCTGAGCAGTGCGGTACATTACTCGGCCAGGCAAACGATCGCCGGCTTATCCGCACCCAGCCGGTGGCCGATAGCGGGGGCGACTGCCCGCTGGTGGACGTGGTACGGGTGCGTGACTTCGGCCCGGTCAGCCTGAGCAGCAGTTTTCTTGCCAGCTGTCCGTTAGCGCTCAGCGCCGCCCTGTGGGTCAACCAGCAGGCGCAGCCGCTGAGCCGGCAGATGATGGGCAGCCGCCTGACCCGCATCGAACATTTCGGCAGCTTCGCCTGTCGCAATATCTATCACCGCGCGGATGCCCGGCGCAGCGAGCACGCCAGCGCCCAGGCGCTGGATATCAGCGCCTTTCAGCTGGCGGACGGGCGTAAGGTAAGCGTGCTGCGCGGCTGGAAAAATCCGCAGACCCAGCCCTGGCTGAAGGCGCTGCTCGCCACCAGCTGCGGCTACTTCGGCAACGGGCTTGGGCCGGAATATAACGCGGCGCATGCCAACCATTTCCATCTCGGGATGCGCGGCTATGGCTACTGTCCCTGAAGCATAAACCACCGGCTAAAAGGGGATAAATTGTGACTTGTTTCACAATATTGGTGACTGGGAAGATAAAACACTAAAGTCTCCCGCGCCGCACCGCAGGTGCATTGCCGCGAGAGCTAACTTGTTAATCTATGGGCGAATTCGCTCAAAATGAAGATAGTGTCGCATTATGGAATCCTGGAAGGTTAACCTCATATCGGTCTGGTTCGGCTGCTTTTTTACCGGTCTTGCCATCAGCCAGATCTTACCGTTTCTGCCGCTGTACGTCTCTCAACTGGGCGTCAGCTCGTCGCACGAGGCGCTCTCCATGTGGTCCGGGCTAACCTTCAGCGTCACCTTTTTAGTCTCGGCCATTGTCTCGCCCATGTGGGGGAGCCTGGCCGATCGCAAAGGGCGCAAACTGATGCTGCTGCGCGCCTCGCTGGGGATGGCGATCGCCATTCTGCTGCAGGCCTTTGCGACCAACGTCTGGCAGCTGTTCTTGTTACGCGCCCTGATGGGGCTCACCTCCGGCTATATTCCCAACGCCATGGCGCTGGTGGCGTCGCAGGTGCCGCGCGACCGCAGCGGCTGGGCGTTGAGTACGCTTTCCACCGCCCAGATCAGCGGCGTAATCGGCGGGCCGCTATTGGGCGGCTTTTTGGCCGACCACGTGGGGCTGCGGGCAGTGTTTATTATTACCGCCATCCTGCTGATGGTGAGTTTCCTGGTGACGCTGTTCTTAATTAAAGAGGGCGTGCGGCCGACCACAGGCAAAGAGCAGCGCCTGAGCGGCAAGGCGGTATTCGCCACGCTGCCTTATCCGGGGCTGATGATCAGCCTGTTTGTCACCACCATGGTGATCCAGCTCTGTAATGGCTCGGTGGGGCCCATTCTGGCGCTGTTTATTAAATCGATGGAGCCGGAAAGCAACAATATCGCCTTTCTGAGCGGCATGATTGCCGCGGTGCCGGGCATCTCTGCGCTGATGTCAGCGCCGCGCCTGGGTAAGCTCGGGGACCGCATCGGCACCGCGCGCATTTTAATGGCCACGCTGGTGATTGCCCTGGTGCTCTTCTTCGCCATGTCCTTTGTCACCACCCCGTTCCAGCTCGGCGTGCTGCGTTTCCTGCTCGGCTTTGCCGATGGCGCCATGCTGCCGGCGGTGCAGACCCTGCTGGTGAAATATTCCAGCGATCGGGTTACCGGGCGCATTTTTGGTTATAACCAGTCGTTTATGTATCTGGGAAATGTGATTGGGCCGCTTATTGGTGCGTCAGTTTCGGCTATGGCAGGATTTCGTTGGGTATTTGCCGCTACTGCCGTGGTGATATTACTGAATATCATTCAGTTAGCCGTGATATTACGTCGCCAACAGCAGCGTGCAGCACAAATAAAGTCATCAGGATTACCTTAAGCCTGAAGAGATAAATAACCCGACGTTTTTATAGGGTGAATAGTAAAGTGCCGTGCTGCTTTTATAATAATCCGGCACGGGTGAAGTGGAAAAACTTATATGAAAACGTTTCGCTGAACAGGGATCACATTTATTTAAAGGAATAGTTTGTATTTGTATAAACTTACTACTTTTGCCTCTTTGCAACCTGCATTCATAGTGCTAACTTCAGCAAAAATCTGAAAAGGAAATTGCGCTATGAAAAATCTCATTGCTGAGTTACTAGTGAAACTTGCAGAAAAGGAAGAGGAGTCTAAAGAGCTGGTGGCGCAGGTTGAAGCGCTGGAAATTGTGGTTACCGCCCTGCTCAGACAGATGGCGCAAAACGATCAACAGGCCTTGATCAAAAGCATCGAAGGCGCGCTGGACGCGGTCCGGCCCGATACTCAGGTCTCTGAACACGACAGTCAGATGCTCCAGCAATACGTAAAGAAGCTGTTGCGGCATCCGCGAAGCTGATCGGTTATTCCGTTTAAAACCCTGTCATCGATCTGTCACGTCGGTTGCCTATAGTCGCTCTGTTTTATTTTTATCTGTTTAAACATGGAGAAAATAAGTGAAACAGAGCGCCCTTGCGATAGCCTTACTCCCCCTGATTGTTGCCCCTGCCATTTATGCCGAAACCGCAGCCTCATTCCCGGTTCTTG
>DKMV01000236.1:10996-11773 GCA_002469605.1 Leclercia sp. UBA7405 | reverse complement strand
GCACCTGCAAAATCAGGTGTCAGGATTGGCGTCCTGATTACACACGAGAAAATGATATTGATTCGTCAATTATCATCAGGTTCGTTCACTCTTTTGAAGGCTGACGATATAATTCGCAGACTCAATTATGGTGGACTGAGCCGGGGCTTCTTCTGAAGCGCCGATTTCCCGTGTGAGTCGGTACGCCAAACCGGTTCAGTCTGCCGCCTGAGTTGGCGTTCGGGTGGGGATCCTCATTATTCACACGGAGTCATGTTTATGGAACAAAATACTATCCCCCAGCTTTATAGCGAACTCTCAAACCCTCTCGATCTCCCGGCTCTGGCCGAACGCTGCAATCTGCTGACTGAAATTCTGCTGGATTCTCACTCTCTGCCGCAAATACAGCCCGTTTGCCGCTGTCTTGCCGCCTATCTGAATGTTATGCAGCACCAACTGGCCGATTCAATGAGTGATTTCCAGGTGGTGGAATATAACGACGGGCTGCCGCGAGAGAAGGGGTGGTTATTTGCAGACACCGAAACCAAATGTGATTATTGCCGGGCATTAAATCACGTGCTGCTGGTATCCCATTTTGATGGCGATATGCTGCCGCATTTAACCGGCTTGCTTCACGATGTCGCCCACGCGATGGGGGAGGACATTATTATGCCCGTTGAAACTTGCGTTACGGTGCATTACCCGGAATAACGATAATAAAAAAGGCCGGGAAGACCCGGCCTTTTCGGTATTCATCAGCCTTTACAGGCGAAAACAATTAGCGACTACGGAAGACAA
>DKMV01000236.1:10482-10791 GCA_002469605.1 Leclercia sp. UBA7405 | reverse complement strand
CAGTTCTACGCGAAACATGGTGTTAGGTAACGTATCAAGTACGGTACCCTGCATTTCAATATTGTCTTCTTTGGCCATCTAATCCTCTGGGGTATCACTACCAAGTTTTGAACCGGCAAGATAATGCCGAAATTCATCAATTAAGTAAAGAATTGTGCGTTAAAACGCAACAAAGCAGTTTCGGCGCATTGCCCGGACGTCACGGTTCGACCGTACGAAAAGCGCATACGTAAAGGGGAGATGACAGGATAAACGCCAGAACGTTATCTGAAGCAAACTATTCCCAAACGGCGGCGGGGCAACAGGCAG
>DKMV01000236.1:9857-10344 GCA_002469605.1 Leclercia sp. UBA7405 | reverse complement strand
GCGGCGGGGCAACAGGCAGAACCTACTCTGCGGCACAATTATAGCACCATGATAAGAAAATAGGCGGAAAACATTGCTCAGGCAGGCATAAATAACGTCGCAGGGACCCAGAAGTTTTGCGGCATTCTCTGCTGGCGGAAGCTTGCCAGATGCTGCAGGTACTGATGACGGGTGATCTCGGTAGCACCCAGCGAGGCAGTGTGTTCATTCAGCACCTGACAATCCACCAGCTGGCCGCCATGCTCAATGAAATGGCGGCAGAAAACAAGCAGGGCGGTTTTAGAGGCGTTTACCGCCCGGCTGAACATCGACTCGCCGCAGAACAGCGTCCCCTGCGCCACGCCGTACATACCACCAACCAGCGTATTATCCTGCCAGACCTCGATCGAATGGGCATAGCCCAGCTCGTGCAGACGGCGATAAGCCAGCACCACGTCGCGGGTGATCCAGGTTCCTTCATGACGGTCGCTGGCGCAGCCCTCGATCA
>DKMV01000236.1:5838-9705 GCA_002469605.1 Leclercia sp. UBA7405 | reverse complement strand
GCTGATAGGCCATCAGCAGGCGTGACGGGCTTAAATCGCCGCCAAGGGCCAACAGGCCGTTAGGTTCACGCAACGCCCCTTCCGGAGAAGGGAACGCAAGAGAGTGCCGAGAAAGCTGGACCAGGCGCATGACAGCGAAACTCCAGTACGCGAGTAAAGATCGGTTCTACTATAGACTACAGACGTTGTTTAAACTGGTAATAGCGGCCCTGTTTCGCAAACAGCTCTGCGTGATTACCTTGCTCAATAATTTGTCCGTTGTCCATCACAATTATTTGATCCAGCCGGGCCAGTCCACGCAGGCGGTGGGTGACCATAACCATGGTTTTGCCCTGCATCTCGTTTTCCAGCAGCGTCAGGATCTGGCTTTCCGTGGTGGCATCCAGCCCTTCAGTCGGCTCGTCGAGCAGCATGAGCGGCGCATCGTGCAGGAGCGCACGGGCAATGGCCAGGCGGCGCAGTTCGCCACCCGAGAGCTGACGCCCCCCTTCACCCAGCCAGCCGTTCAGCCCGTCGTCTTCCAGCAGCTTATGCAGGCCGACCTTTTCCAGCATGGCACAGAGCACCTCGTCGGAAGCCGAAGGGGAGGCTAACAGCAGGTTGTCGCGCAGGGTCGCGCTAAAGAGATGTACGCGCTGCGGCACCACGCTCACCGCCTGGCGCAACGCCGCTTCGCTGAACTGCATCAGTGGGGTATCGTTAAAACGGATGCTGCCCTGCAGCGGATCCCAGGCGCGGGTGAGCAGTTGCAGCAGCGTTGATTTCCCGCAGCCGGTACGGCCAAGTATCGCCACATGCGCGCCGGCGGGGATGTGCAGGCTGAGGTTTTCCAGAGCGTTTTGCGCCTGGCCCTCGTATCTGAAGTTCACGTTTTCCAGCGTCAGCGAGAGCTGTTCCGGCGCCCCGGTTGCCTGTCCGGTAAAGACCACTTCCGGCTCCTGGCCGGTAATTTCAGTAATGCGCAACGCAGAGGCGATCACCTGTCCCAGATGCTGGAACGCGCCCGTGACCGGCGCCAGGGCTTCGAAGGCCGCCAGCGCACAAAAGACAAAAAGCGCAATCAGCGCACCGGGCTGGGCGTTGTCGCCCACGCCCCCTGATGCCATCCACAGCATAGCGATCACCGCTAAACCGCCAATCAACAGCATCACCGCCTGAGAGAGCGCCGTCAGTTCGGACTGCTTGCGCTGGGCTTCATGCCAGTTGAGCTCGGTACTTTCCATCTGCGCGCGGTAGCGTTGGCTGGCGCCAAAGACCGTCAGCTCGGCCTGGCCCTGCAGCCAGCCGGTAAGCTGCTGGCGATAATCGCCCCGCAAGCGGGTCAGGTTTTCACCCGTCGTTTTCCCGGCGCGGTAAAACAGCGGCGGCAGGATAAACAGCGTTAGCAGCATGATGCCCCCCAGCGTCAGCGCCAGGGTGACGTCAAGCAGGCACAGGCCGAGGGTTACGACCACAATCACCACGAAGGCCCCAACCAGCGGGGAGATCACGCGCAGATAAAGGTGATCGAGCGTATCCACGTCCGCCACGATGCGGTTAAGGAGTTCACCCTGGCGAAAGCGCGCCAGCCCGGCAGGGGAGAGGGGCAACAGCTTGCTGAACGTTGATACGCGCAGATGCTGCAGCACGCGGAAAGTGGCGTCATGGCTGACCAGACGCTCGAAATAGCGCCCGGCGGTACGGGTAATCGCCGTGCCGCGTACGCCCGCCGCCGGCAGCATATAGTTAAAGCTATAGAGGCCAGCAAAACCGGCCACGGCAGAGGCGGAGAGGAACCAGCCAGAGAGGGTTAACAGGCCGATACTGGCGAGCAGAGTAACTATTGCCAGCACCACCCCAAGGGTTAGCAGCCACTTATGGCGTTTATAGAGTGCGAGATAGGGCAGTAATGCGCGCATCAGATCTCCTCCTGACGATGAGCCAGCAGGGCGGCAAAGGGGCCCTGCGCCGCCGCGAGCGTGGCGTAATCGCCCTGTTCAACGAGGCGGCCATGTTCCATCACCCAGATCCGATCCCAGTCGGCAATGCCTTCCAGCTGATGGGTGACCATTAATGTCGTCTGCTCCCGGGATGCCGCGTCGAGGGCGGCCATCACCCGCTGTTCGCTGTGTGCATCCAGGCTGGCGGCGGGTTCATCCAGCAGTAATAGCTGACAGGGGTTCAGCAATGCCCGGGCGACGGCAATACGCTGCGCCTGGCCAACGGAGAGCCCGGCCGACTGGTCGCCAACCATGGTATCGATACCTTGGGGCAACAGCGGCAGAAATTCGCTTACCCAGGCGCGGTCGAGCACCGAGCGCAGCTCTTCGTCGCTGGCATCCGGACGCGCCAGCAGCACGTTATCGCGCAGCGTGGCGGCAGGCAGTTGAGGGTTCTGTCCGACCCAGCTTAGCTGCGCGCGCCACGCCTGTGGGTCCAGTTCCGAGAGTTCTGTCTGGTTAATACGTAGCGAACCGCTGTAGGCCATAAAGCCGGAGAGTGCATTAAGAAGGGAGCTTTTGCCGGAGCCGCTTGTCCCCACCAGTACCACACGCTGCCCGGCCTCAAGCGTGAAATTCAGCGGCCCCGCCAGCACTTTGCCCTCAGGGGAGAGTACGCAGAGCTCCTCGGCTTCAATGCTGACCGGGCTCTTTGTGCAGAAGATGGCATCCCCGCGCTGCGGATGGGCAAGAGGGGTTTCAAGGAAGGTTTTCAGGCTGTCGGCCGCGCCCACCGCCTGCGCCTTGGCATGGTAAAACGTGCCCAGATCGCGCAGAGGCTGGAAAAACTCCGGGGCCAGAATCAGCGCCAGGAAACCCGCCGAGAGCGTCACTGCCGTGCCGTAATGACCAAAGTCGAGGGCGCCAAGGTAAGAGAAACCGAAATAGACGGCGACCAGCGCAATAGAGAGGGAGGTAAAGAACTCCAGCACCCCGGAGGAGAGGAAGGCCAGACGCAGCACTTCCATGGTGCGCTGACGGAAATCCTGCGAGGCCAGACGGATATTGTCGATCTCTGCCTCTCCGCGGCCAAACACCCGCAGGGTCTCCATGCCGCGCAGGCGATCGAGGAAGTGACCGCTCAGCCGCCCCAGCGCCAGGAAGTTGCGGCGATTAGCATCCGCGGCGCCCATTCCCACCATCGCCATAAACAGGGGAATCAGCGGGGCAGTGCCGAGCAGGATCAGCGCTGCCACCCAGTTGTAGGGGAAGATGGCAATAACGATCAGCAGCGGTACGCACACAGCCAGCGCCATCTGGGGCAGATAGCGGGCGTAGTAGTCGTGCATATCATCAATTTGCTCGAGGATCAGGGTGGCCCAGCTTCCGGCCGGCTTGCCCTGAATCCAGGCAGGGCCTGCCTCCTGTAGCCTGTCGAGCACCTGACGGCGGATAGCATAGCGAATATGCTGTCCGGCGTGAAAACCCACCCGCTCGCGCAGCCAAACCACCCACGCGCGCAGGATAAAAACCAGCACCAGCAGAACAAAGGGCAGCAGCAGGGCCTCGCGCGGAATACTTTCCACGATCATATGATGAAGAATGCGGGCCAGCAGCCAGGCCTGAGCGACAATCAACACACCGCTGAGTGCTCCCAGAAGACGGGAGATATTCAGCCAACGGCGGGAAAGAACGCTTTGCTGTTTCAGCCAGCGAGTTAACTCTTGTTGACGGGTTTTTTCCATTGCGTGCTTTGCAGGTGAGTTATAAGAAATTAGGCACGGCAATGGTACAACGGGGCGATAATAAAGGCGACTTATAGCCGCCTTTATTTACGTTTGTTACTGACTTGTAAAGATTATTTGGCCTGCTCGGCCAGACCATCAAGGTAGCGTTCAGCATCCAGCGCGGCCATACAGCCGGTACCCGCCGAGGTGATCGCCTGACG
>DKMV01000236.1:0-5639 GCA_002469605.1 Leclercia sp. UBA7405 | reverse complement strand
GGTGATCGCCTGACGGTAGATGTGATCCATCACGTCACCTGCCGCAAACACGCCCGGAACGCTGGTCTGGGTGGCGTTGCCGTGGATACCCGACTGCACTTTGATGTAGCCATTTTCAAGATCCAGCTGACCTTCAAAGATGCCGGTGTTCGGGCTGTGGCCGATGGCGACGAACAGGCCGGCCACTTCCAGCGACTCGACGTTATCGGTGTTCTGGGTATCACGAATGCGCAGACCCGCCACGCCCATCTGATCGCCTGTCACCTCTTCAAGGGTACGGTTAGTGTGCAGCACGATGTTGCCGCTGGCCACTTTGTCCATCAGGCGTTTGATGAGGATCTTCTCCGCGCGGAAGGTTTCGCGACGGTGGATAAGATGCACCTCAGAGGCGATGTTGGCCAGGTACAGTGCCTCTTCCACCGCGGTGTTGCCGCCGCCGATCACCGCGACCTTCTGGTTGCGATAGAAGAAACCATCGCAGGTAGCGCAGGCAGAGACGCCGCGGCCCTTAAAGGCCTCTTCAGACGGCAGCCCCAGGTAACGGGCAGAGGCGCCGGTGGCGATAATCAGCGCGTCGCAGGTATATACGCCGTTATCACCGGTGAGGGTGAAGGGGCGGTTCTGCAGATCCACTTTATGAATGTGATCGAACAGAATTTCGGTTTCGAATTTGGTCGCATGCTCGTGCATACGTTCCATCAGCAGCGGCCCGGTCAGGTCATTAGGATCGCCTGGCCAGTTCTCCACTTCGGTTGTGGTGGTCAGCTGACCGCCTTTTTCCATGCCCGTAATTAAAACCGGTTGCAGGTTAGCGCGTGCAGCATAGACCGCAGCGGTGTATCCCGCTGGTCCAGAACCAAGGATTAGCAGCTTACTGTGTTTGGCCGTGCCCATGAGATCCCCATTGTTGTTGGCAGACATTTCCCCGGATTGTAGGGAATTTGGTGGCGTAAAAAAAGGGCGCAGCGATTTTGCTAACAATAAGTGCAATAGCGACAGGCTATTAATCCAAAACGTGGCAGGCGTTTTGCAGTACGAACCCTGAGCAATCGGTTGAAACTAAGGCGATAAAATGAGGATTAATCGCCGGACGTAATGAATATCCGGCATGTTGTACTAAAAATCGATGTTTTGCTTTGACAATCCCCTGCGCTTTTGCGAAAACATTCAAGGAAGAAAAAAATGCGGTTATTGAGTAGCGCATAGTCATGCAGATAATCGCCATTTTTATCCGGTCAGCGAAATCTACGCATGGTGTGGACAGATGCCATACGTGATGTTGATGACAGCCTGCGGGCAACGGTCTTCTTACCACATAACCCTAATCGGTATCGCGCACATTAAAAAACAGGCGATGCGATTATTCACGGGTGAAGACTCTGAACAGTGAAGTGCACAGGGTCCTGGCAGGAGTTAGGGAAGGAATACAGAGAGACAATAATAATGGTAGATAGCAAGAAGCGCCCTGGCAAAGATCTCGACCGTATCGATCGTAACATTCTTAATGAATTGCAAAAGGATGGGCGTATTTCCAACGTCGAGCTTTCAAAACGTGTGGGACTTTCCCCGACGCCGTGCCTTGAGCGTGTGCGCCGACTGGAAAGACAGGGTTTTATTCAGGGCTACACGGCTCTGCTTAACCCGCATTATCTGGATGCCTCACTTCTGGTATTTGTTGAGATTACTCTGAATCGTGGCGCGCCGGATGTGTTTGAACAGTTCAACGCCGCCGTGCAAAAACTGGAAGAAATTCAGGAGTGTCATCTGGTTTCCGGTGATTTCGACTACCTGTTGAAAACCCGTGTGCCTGACATGTCTGCTTACCGTAAACTGCTGGGTGAAACCCTGCTGCGTCTACCTGGCGTGAACGACACCCGTACCTATGTGGTAATGGAAGAAGTCAAGCAGAGCAACCGTCTGGTTATCAAAACGCGCTAGCACGCAACAGGTGCAAAAGCAGTGCACTTTGGTTACACTCCTGGTAATCCATACAGCAACAGTGCCGGTTTTTCCGGCACTGTTGTCCGTTTTAGCAAACAGGCAGGATATGCCTGGTACCTGGAGAGCCTGTTTTGAGCCAGGAATATACTGAAGACAAAGAAGTCAATTTAACCAAGCTCAGCAGCGGGCGCCGACTCCTTGAGGCGTTACTGATCGTTGTTGCTCTGTTTGCCATCTGGCTGATGGCAGCGCTACTTACTTTCAATCCTTCCGATCCCAGCTGGTCGCAAACCGCATGGCATGAGCCTATCCATAATCTGGGCGGCGTACCCGGTGCCTGGCTTGCGGATACCCTGTTCTTCATTTTTGGCGTGATGGCCTACACCATTCCGGTGATCATCATCGGCGGCTGCTGGTTTGCCTGGCGCCACCGTCAGAATGACGACTACATCGATTACTTCGCCGTTTCGCTGCGCCTGATTGGCGCTCTGGCGCTGATCCTCACCTCCTGCGGGCTGGCGGCAATCAACGCGGACGATATCTGGTACTTTGCCTCCGGCGGCGTCATCGGTAGCCTGCTGAGCACCGCGCTACAGCCGATGCTGCACAGCAGCGGCGGCACCATTACGCTGCTCTGCATCTGGGCGGCGGGCCTGACGCTCTTTACCGGCTGGTCCTGGGTCAGTATCGCCGAGAAAATTGGTAGCCTGATCCTTAATATTCTGACCTTCGCCAGCAACCGCACCCGTCGCGATGACACCTGGGTGGATGACGAAGAGTACGAAGACGACTACGAAGAAGAAGAGGAATACGCCGAACGCCGCGAGTCGCGTCGGGCACGTATCCTGCGCGGCGCGCTGGCGCGTCGTAAGCGCGTTGCCGAGAAATTTACTAATCCGCTGGCGCGTAAAACCGATGCCGCGCTGTTCTCCGGCAAACGGATGGACGACGACGAGGTGGCGTACAGCGCCCGTGGCGTGGCGACCGATCCGGACGATGTGCTCTTCTCCGGAAGCCGCGCTATCGCGTCTGAATATGATGAATACGACCCGCTGCTTAACGGCCATAGCGTCGCCGAGCCGGTAGCCGCTGCGGCCGCCGCCACGGCTGCAACCCAGGTTTATGCCGCACCCGTTGAGCCGGTTACCCAAACCCCACCGGCGCAGGAGGTAAGTCTCCAGGCTTCGGCAGTAGAGTGGCATACCGCGCCTGGCGTGCAGACCGAACCCGTGATTGCGCCTCAGCCTGAGCACTATGCGTCGGTACCGCCGCAGCCGGAATATCAGGCACCCTATCAACCTGAATACCAGGTTCCTTCTCAGCCTGATTATCAGACACCGTCTCAGCCTGCTTATCAGGCGCCGTATCAGCCTGACTACGCCCCGGAACAGGCTGCGCCGCAGCCGCACTATCAGGCGCCTCAGGCAGAATACATGCCGGAGCCGGTTGCCGATCGCGCGGTAGTGGAAGAGACGCCAGCAGAACCGGCAGAAGAGGTTAAACCTTCACGTCCGCCGCTCTACTATTTTGAAGAGGTCGAAGAGAAGCGCGCCCGCGAACGTGAACAGCTGGCGGCCTGGTACCAGCCGGTGCCTGAACCGGCAGCGCCTGAACCTGTGGCAACACCGTCTATGCCTGCGTCTGCCGTTGAGGCCCCGGCTGCGGTTCCCGCTCCGGCAGCGCCAAACGTACAGCAGGTGGCGGCTGCCGCTTCCGCCGCCGCGCCGCTCTTTAGCCTTGCGACCAGCGGCGCCCCGCGCCCGCAGGTGAAAGAGGGCATCGGCCCGCAGCTTCCGCGTCCTAATCGCGTGAAGGTGCCGACCCGTCGCGAGCTGGCCTCCTACGGGATTAAGCTTCCTTCACAGCGCATCGCCGAAGAGAAAGCGCGTGAAACGGGCCGCGAGCGCTATGAAGATCCGCACCATCCTGATGATGCCGATGCGTTGCAGCAGGATGAGCTGGCCCGCCAGTTTGCTGCACAACAGCAGCAGCGCTATGGCGAAGAGTATGAGCCAGAGGTTCACCAGCAGCAGGATGAAGACGACGCCGCCGAAGCCGAACTGGCCCGCCAGTTTGCCGCTACGCAGCAGCAGCGTTATGCGGGTGAACAGCCGACAGGCGCCACACCTTTCTCGCTGGCGGATTTTGAATTCTCACCGATGAAAGATCTGGTGGACGATACGCCGAGCGAGCCGCTCTTTACCCCGAGCGTTATGCCCGAGCCGGAACCCGTGCGCCAGCCCTATGCTCCCGCACAACAACAGCCGACCGCACCCCAGCAGTTTGCCCCGGCGCCTCAGCAGCCCGCATCGCCGCAGCAGTATGCCCCTGCGCCGCAGCCCGCAGCGCCTCAGCAATTTGCACCAGCACAGCAGCAGCCGGTAGCGCAGCAGCAGTTTGCCTCGGCACCGCAGCAGCCAATGACGCCGCCGCAGGAGAGCCTGATCCATCCGCTGTTAATGCGTAACGGCGACAGCCGCCCGCTGCAGCGCCCAACTACGCCGCTGCCGTCGCTGGATCTGCTGACTCCGCCACCTGCCGAAGTTGAACCGGTCGATACCTTTGCGCTTGAGCAGATGGCGCGTCTGGTCGAAGCCCGTCTGGCCGACTTCCGTATTAAAGCGGATGTGGTTAACTACTCTCCAGGTCCGGTTATCACCCGCTTTGAACTGAACCTGGCGCCGGGCGTAAAAGCCGCGCGCATTTCCAACCTCTCCCGTGACCTGGCGCGCTCGTTGTCGACCGTTGCCGTGCGCGTAGTGGAAGTTATTCCGGGTAAACCTTACGTTGGGCTTGAGCTGCCGAACAAAAAACGCCAGACCGTCTATCTGCGTGAGGTCCTTGATAACGCCAAGTTCCGCGACAATCCTTCCCCGCTGAGCGTGGTGTTAGGTAAAGATATCGCCGGCGATCCGGTGGTGGCAGACCTCGCCAAGATGCCGCACCTGCTGGTGGCCGGTACTACGGGTTCCGGTAAGTCGGTTGGTGTAAACGCCATGATCCTCAGCATGCTCTATAAAGCGCAGCCGGAAGATGTGCGTTTCATCATGATTGACCCCAAAATGCTGGAGCTGTCGGTCTATGAAGGTATTCCGCATCTGCTGACCGAAGTGGTCACCGACATGAAGGACGCTGCCAACGCCCTGCGCTGGAGCGTCAACGAAATGGAACGTCGCTATAAGCTGATGTCCGCTCTGGGCGTGCGTAACCTTGCCGGTTATAACGAGAAGATTGCCGAAGCGGCGCGGATGGGCCGTCCTATTCCGGATCCTTACTGGAAGCCGGGCGATAGCATGGATGCCCAGCATCCGGTGCTGGAGAAACTGCCGTATATCGTGGTGCTGGTGGATGAATTCGCCGACCTGATGATGACCGTCGGTAAAAAAGTGGAAGAGCTGATCGCGCGTCTGGCGCAAAAAGCTCGTGCCGCCGGTATTCACCTGGTGCTGGCGACCCAGCGTCCGTCCGTGGACGTTATCACCGGCCTGATTAAAGCCAACATTCCGACCCGTATCGCCTTTACCGTATCGAGCAAAATTGACTCCCGTACCATCCTCGATCAGGGTGGCGCGGAATCGCTGCTCGGCATGGGGGATATGCTCTACTCTGGCCCGAACTCCACCTCGCCGGTGCGCGTGCATGGTGCCTTTGTTCGCGACCAGGAAGTGCATGCGGTAGTGCAGGACTGGAAAGCGCGC
>DKMV01000235.1 GCA_002469605.1 Leclercia sp. UBA7405 | reverse complement strand
ACGTGTATATAGCGGCCAAGGCTGATATAAGGCTCCTGGCGGCAGTACCGCGTTTCTAATTCTGTCAGGGCGTCAAAATCGTCGCGCTGTTTGTGCTTATCACGCAGATAGTCATGAAACACCCTTACGCCGGTTTTCCCGGTAATGTGCCAGCCAATCGCCTCCAGCCAGCCATACACCTGCTGCGGATCGCGCGGGTAGTCCGGGGAGAGCGTGCGCTTTTTCTTCTTCGGCATGCCCACCTGCACGTAGTCGAAGTTCCCCGCCACCATGTTGTGCATCAGCAGGCCGTTAGCGTTGTAGAACATCAGCGATAAGGTGCCGCCCGGGCGTAACATCGACCATAACGTCTGCAACATGGCCTGCGGCTCGGCGATCCACTCCAGCACAGCATGGAACAATATCAGATCAACCTGGCTTTCCAAATGCTGAGCAATGTCCTGAGCGGCGCAATGTATAAATTGCATGTTGTCGCTCACACCTTTGTCGGCCGCGGCGCTTTGTGCCCGGGCGATCATTTCGGCTGAGAGATCGCAAAGCGTGACATGGTGGCCCCGCTGCGCCATTTTGATAGCGGTCTGGCCTTCGCCGCCGCCCGCGTCCAGCACCCGCAACCTCTGCTCACCATAGCCGGCCAGCACCTTGTCCAGATCCTGCCAGAGGATCGTCTGGCGCAGCTGCCCTTTTGTGGTGCCGTAAATGTTGCGCGAAAACTTTTCCGCGATGTCGTCAAAATTGCGATCCCGCATTCAGGGAGGCTCCAGCCACTAACAACAAAACCGCTATTTTGTCACACCCGGGCGGAGAATGAACCTCTCTGGTGTAATATCGCTGACAATCCCTTGCTGTATGGTTAAAAAAGGAACCAAGACGGATGCTTTTTACCCTGAAAAAATACCTTGGCGGCATGATGCTGCCTCTCCCGCTGCTCCTGCTGCTGATCGCGCTGGGCCTGGCGCTGCTATGGTTTAGCCGCTTTCAGAAAGCCGGGAAAATTATCACCACCTTCGGCTGGCTGGCCCTGCTGTTGTTAAGCCTGCAGCCGGTCGCCGACGGGCTTTTGCGCCCCATCGAAAATAGCTATCCCACCTGGCAGGATACGCAGAAAGTGAAGTACATCGTAGTGCTGGGAGGCGGCTACACCTGGGACCCCGAATGGGCCCCCAGTTCTAACCTGATTAATAACAGCCTGCCCCGACTAAACGAGGGGATCCGCCTTTGGCTGGCTAATCCGGGATCGAAGCTAATCTTCACCGGCGCGGCGGCAAAAACCAATCCTGTGAGCACCGCCGAGGCGGGCGCCCGGGTGGCGCAATCGCTGGGGGTGCCGCGCAGCGACATTATTACGTTAGATAGCCCGAAAGATACCGAAGAGGAGGCCGCGGCGGTAAAACAGGCGATTGGCGATGCGCCCTTCCTGCTGGTGACCTCGGCATCGCATCTGCCGCGGGCAATGATCTTCTTCCGCCATCAGGGGCTACACCCCCTGCCCGCGCCGGCGAACCAGCTGGCCATCAACGCGCCGCTGAACCCCTGGGAGCGGGTGATTCCATCGCCGGTGTGGTTAATGCACAGCGATCGCGTGGGGTATGAAACCCTGGGGCGGATCTGGCAGTGGCTGAAAGGCGCTTCAGGCGAGCCAGGGGAGCAGTGATTTCGAGGCCTGCTCAAAGTTGGCACGGTTGAAACGTCCGGTATTGACCAGCTGTGCCACCTCATCCCACAGCATGTACAGCCAGCGGCGCCAGAGGAACGACTCCTGCACCGGGGCGCGCTGCAGATAGTGCCAGAACAGGCTTTCCGCCTGAGCGCTGTCGCACAGGCGGAACAGCTCATACTCCCGGGGTGCCCAGAGCATAGTCCCCGGTCCAACCATCGCCAGCAGCTGATCGCTGCGCGGATCTTTTAGCATACTGCGCAGCGTGAAGTTCCCGTGGATCAGCACGCTGTTATCATTGAATCCTTCGAAAAGCGCGGGCAGGCACTCCCGGGTACGAAACAGGATCCGTTTGTCCTGCATGGTCAGCCCGGTATTGCGATATTGATTTAGCGTCCCCCACAGCACTTCCACCTTCTGGCGATACCAGAGCGGCCAGAGATTCTCCTGGGTGCTGTCGACCGAGCCAACCAGCCCGCCGCTGTCGTGCCGGTGCCAGGCCAGCAGCGCCTCGACAATCTGATCTTTTAACTGCTCCCAGCGCTCGGGCGTGCGGGCCGGCGCTTCCACCGGGACGCCGCGCAGGCGCTCAATAAGCAGGACATCGGGCCCGGGATGCTCTTCGTGGGTCATGACGCCATAAACAACGGGCATACGCACCGTGCCGCTGCGCGCCAGCATGGAGATCTTCCACGCCAGCTGGCGGGCGACATCCGGCGCGGTAAAGCTTCGCGCCAGCAGGGGCATTGGGTTGCCATGGCTGTCATATAACGACCAGAGCGTGGTGTCGGCTTTTTCATTTACGCACTCCACGCGGCTCAGTTTTTCGCCCAGCAGATGGCTGAGTTCCACTCGCAGCTGTTCCATTTGAGATTACCCCCATCAATACTACTGCTTTTATAATGAGCGCCAGGACGGCAGATGTCACCCTTATGCGATCAATATGCAGGAAGAACGCGAGGAAAAACGAAGCGATAGAAACATCCCCTCAGGCGAGGGGATGGCGGGAACTAGCGTAATTCGGCGCGAACGCGTTCCAGATCTTCCGGCGTATCGACCCCGGTGCCGGGCACCTGTTCGGCTACGGCCACGTGGATCTTCTCGCCGTACCAGAGGACACGCAGCTGCTCAAGCATTTCGATCTGCTCCAGCGGGCTGGGGGACCAGGTAACATAGCGACGGATAAATCCGGCGCGATAGCCATAAATACCCAGATGGCGCAGGAAGGTATCGCCGATGGCTTCCCGTGACGCGGCAAAGCGATCGCGATCCCAGGGAATAGTCGCCCGTGAGAAATAGAGCGCATAGCCCTCAGCATCCATAACCACTTTTACGGCGTTAGGGTTAAAGGCCTCTTCGGCGCTGTGGATCGGCACCGCCAGCGTAGCCATGCCCACCTGACGGCTAGCAAGATTCTCTGCCACCTGGCGGATAATCACCGCCGGGATCATCGGCTCGTCACCCTGCACGTTCACAATCAGCGTATCGTCGCTGAAACCGCATTTTTCGACGACTTCCGCCAGACGCTCGGTACCGGACTGATGGTCGGCACGGGTCATACAGACCTCACCACCCGCGGCCTCTACTGCACGCGCCACCTCGTCATGGTCGGTCGCCACGATAACGCGATCAGCACCGGATTCGCGCGCGCGCTCCAGCACGTGCACAATCATCGGCTTGCCGTTGATGTCCACCAGCGGCTTGCCGGGCAGGCGCGTGGAAGCAAAGCGCGCCGGAATAATGACAACAAAACTCATGGTTTGGTCTCTTCTGCCGCCAGCGAGCGCGCTTCGGTCTCCAGCAGGACGGGAATGCCGTCACGCAGCGGGAACGCCAGGTTATCCAGTTTGCAGATGAGCTCCTGCTTATCCTGGCTGTAGTAGAGCTTGCCGTTGCATACCGGGCAGGCGATGATTTCAAGTAAACGGTGATCCATAGTTCCTCCGTATGGGTAATTCTTAAAGCTTACCATAATCCTTTTTCAGACCGCGTCTATTTCCCAGCCACTTCGACAGGATGTAAACAGGCCCAGGGGGATCTGGCCCAGCGTAACGCGCGTCGCTCCCTGCCAGGCGGCAAAATCGGTGATTGCCGAGACCAGCCCCTGCTCTAGCCCGGCGCTAACCCTGATGCCCTCCTCCAGCCAGAGGGCGATTACCTCCAGCCCGGCGGTTTTACGATGCATTTTGGCGTCCATTCGCCCCACCAGCTGCCCCTTATGCAGTAGCGGCAGGACAAAATAGCCGTACTGGCGCTTCGGCGCAGGCGTGTAGCACTCCAGGCGATAGTTAAAATTAAACAGCTGTTCGGCGCGTTTGCGATCCCAGACGACCGGATCAAAAGGCGACAGTACGGCGCTGTGGGTGGCATTGAGCTTGCCCGCAAGCGCCAGTTCGAGCTGGGGCAGCAGATCGGCGTGCAGCCACATTTCGCCAAGCGACTCGACGTTAACAGGCACAATGCGGTTTTCCGCCTGCCAGGCCTGCAGCACGGGCGCCAGCGCCGGCCGCCGCAGACGGTAGTAATCCGCCAGCCACTGCGGGCGGAAAATCCCCAGGCTGCGGGCGCTGTTTTCCAGCATTATGGCTTCCGCCGCCGCCTGAGAGAGCATGTCCCGCTCGTCATCCCAGTGCGGCATCACCCGCCGGGTAAGATCGTAAACGCGCTGAAAATTACGCCGTTCAACCACCATCACTTCACCGGCCGTAAATAGCCCTTCCAGATGGCGCTTGTGCGGTTTCCACTCCCACCAGCCGCTCGCGCCTTTACGCGGGTGCGCAAAATCGGCGGACCGTACCGGCCCCTGCTGCTGGATATGGGCTACCAGCTGTTGGATCTCCTGCGCATGCTCCTCCATCCAGGCTTTAGAGTATTTCCAGCCCATGTTATCCGGCGCGCGCATGCGGTGGCGCACCAGCGCAAAGTCGCTGCGCGGCAGGAAGCAGGCCTCATGAGCCCAGTATTCCATCAGCTCGCCGCGGCTGAGGGCCTCCTCGAGCCAGCGGGGATCGTAGTTGCCAAGACGGCTGAATAAGACCAGATAAGGGCTGCGGGCGACGACATTAATGGTATCGATTTGCAGCAAAGACATGCGCTGAACGGTGGAGAGGATATCAGCGGGCCGGGCCCGGCGACGGGGCCGGGTTAACAGCCCTTGGGCAGAGAGATGAAGTCGACGTGCGGCTGAAAGCGAAAGCCAGGGTAAGGCCATACTTTTTCCTGTCAGTTAGGGCGCGGGCGAAACCTCATGAGCCTGATGTGCCAGGGCTACCAGCTCCTGAAGCAATTGTTCGGGACGATCGCCCTGCAGCTGTGCATCCACCGGCAGGTACCACCAGCTATCGCGGGCAAACGCGCGGCATTTCACCGCATCCTTTTCAGTCATGATCAGGTTCTGGCCAGGCGTAGTTAAGGCCGCCACCTGCGGCTCGCTCAGCGCTTGATGATCGGCCAGCGGGACCGTTTTCGTCAGCGTGGCGCCGCACTGCTCAAGGGTAGCAAAGAAGCGCGGCGGATGACCAATTCCCGCCATCGCCACGAGGTTGCCGAGCCGGGCTACCTCACGGCGTTCACCGCTCACTAAATTAACGGCCTGCGCCGGCTGCAGGGTCATGGGGATCTCTCCCGTCTGCGCCACGCCGCCGTTAACGATGACGGCATCTACCGACGCCAGGCGCGAGGCGCGCTCGCGCATCGGACCGGCCGGTAACCACCAGCCGTTACCGAAACGGCGCACGCCATCCACCACCACAATCTCTTTATCCCGCGCCAGGGCATAGTGTTGCAGGCCGTCGTCGGTGATAACCAGCTGTACCGGCGCATGGGCCAGCAGAGCCTGCACCGCTTCACTACGCACCGGCGAGACCGCCACCGGCACGCCGGTGCGCTGGTAGATCAGTACCGGCTCATCCCCGGCTTCAGCCGTGGTGGTTTGCGCGGTAAGCACCAGCGGATAGCGCGCGGCTTTGCCGCCGTAACCGCGGGAGACTACCCCCACGCGAATGCCGCGCCGGGTTAACTGCTCCACCAGCCAGATGACCACCGGCGTTTTGCCGTTGCCGCCCGCGGTGAGGTTGCCCACTACCACGACCGGCACCGGCGCACGCCAGGCCTTTTTCAGGCCCACTCTGTAGCTGAAGCGAATGATGGCGCTCACCAGACCGTAAAGCCATGAGAGCGGCAGCAGCAGCCGCCACAGGGGTGATTCACCGGACCAGATGCGGGCAATCATGCGCCAAACTGCATCTTATGCAGCTGGGCATACACGCCGCGCTGCTCAAGAAGCTCGGCATGGCTGCCGCGCTCGACGATAAGACCGTCTTCCACCACCACGATTTCGTCCGCCTGCTCAATGGTAGAGAGACGGTGGGCGATCACCAGCGAGGTGCGGTTTTTCTGCAACTCATCCAGCGCCGACTGAATAGCACGTTCGGATTCGGTATCCAACGCTGAAGTGGCTTCGTCGAGGATCAGGATCGGACTGTCGCGCAGCAGCGCGCGCGCAATAGCGATACGCTGGCGCTGGCCGCCGGAGAGCAGCACGCCG
>DKMV01000324.1:7105-11583 GCA_002469605.1 Leclercia sp. UBA7405 | reverse complement strand
TCACCCTAACCCTCTCCCCAAAGGGGAGAGGGGACTGTCAGGCGCAGAGGTCGATTCTGGCACAGGTCTGTATTTCACCCTCTCCCCTTTGGGGAGAGGGCCGGGGTGAGAGGGGAAAAAAATTAAAGCTTCTCCCCGTTGCTGGCAATCACCTTTTTATACCAGTTGAAACTCTTCTTACGGGAGCGGGACATATCGCCGGTGCCGTCGTCGTGCTTGTTGACGTAGATAAAGCCGTAGCGCTTGCTGTACTGGCCGGTGGTGAAGGAGACGCAGTCAATGCAGCCCCACGGGGTGTAACCCATCAGATCCACACCGTCGTATGTGACCGCCTTCATCATCTCTTCCACGTGGGCGCGCAGATAGTCGATGCGGTAGTCATCGTTAATGCTGCCGTCCTCTTCCACTTTGTCGTAGGCGCCAAAGCCGTTTTCGACGATAAACAGCGGCTTCTGATAGCGCTCATACAGCTCGCACAGGGAGTAGCGCAGCCCCACCGGGTCAATCTGCCATCCCCAGTCGGAGGCTTTAACGTGCGGGTTCGGAACGCTGCCTTCGAAGCCGGAGATCGCATCCCCGGTACCGCCTTCCGCCTTCACGGCGTTGGTCATGTAGTAGCTGAAGCCCAGGTAATCGCAGGTGCCTTCACGCAGGATCTGCTCGTCGCCCGCTTCCATTTTGATGTTGAAGCCGCGGCGCTCCCACTCGTTCAGCACGTAAGAAGGGTAGTAACCGCGCAGCTGCACGTCGGTAAAGACGTAGCGCTCGCGCATGGACTCCTGGGCAAACATCACGTCTTCCGGCTTGCAGGAGAACGGGTAGAGCGCCACCATCGCCAGCATGCAGCCAACCTGCATCTGCGGATTAATACGGCGGGCCGCCTTCACCGCCAGGGCGCTGGCCACGAACTGGTGGTGCAGCACCTGGTACATGGTCTCTTCCGGATTTTGATGCTCGGTATAGACCACGCCAGAGCAGCAGTAGCCGAACAGCGGTGCGCGCCAGTTGCGCTGGTTGTTGATCTCGTTGAAGGTCATCCAGTATTTGACCTTGTTTTTGTAGCGCTCGAAGACCACTTCCGAAAAGCGCACAAAGAAGTCGACCACTTTACGGTTGGTCCAGCCGCCGTACTCCTGCACCAGGTGCAGCGGCATTTCGAAGTGGGAGAGGGTGATGACGGGCTCGATATTGTATTTCAGCAGTTCATCGAACATATCATCATAGAACTGCAACCCCTCTTCATTTGGCTGGGTTTCGTCACCTTTCGGGAAGATGCGGGTCCAGGCAATGGAGGTGCGGAAGCATTTAAATCCCATCTCGGCAAAGAGCTTAATGTCTTCTTTATAGTGGCCGTGGAAATCGATGGCCTCGTGGTTTGGGTAGTATTTGCCGTCGATTACTTCCGACGTTATTTCACGGGGTACGCCGTGCGCACCACCGGTCAGCACGTCACAAATGCTTGGCCCTTTTCCGCCTTTGTTCCAGCCGCCCTCTACCTGGTGCGCCGCTACCGCGCCGCCCCACAAAAAGTCTTTTGGTAAGGTGAGTTTTTTCATCTTTGCTAATCCCCTTTATTGTCTGGTTTCGAGTCTAACAAAGGGGAATAGAAAGTCACGATATAACAATTTGCCCGAAATGTGATTTGTTACAGCCAAAAAACAGGCTGTTTTATTCTGTTAATTTCTTCGCCAGTTTGCGGCCGAGAGATTCAAGAATATAAATCACCGGGATCTGAGTGGTAATATCGTAGACGCCGCCAATACGCGTCTGGGGCACATGCCAGGAGAGGTTAAAATCCGCCAGCTTTGCCAGACGCGAGTGTTCATGACTGGTGATAGAGAGCACCTTGCAGTGATGCAGGCTGAACTGGCTGGCGAAGCGCAGGATCTCTTCCGTTTCGCCGGAGACCGAAAGCACAATTGCCAGCGCGTTTTTGGCCATATCGTTAGTGACCGGGAAATAAGGGTCGTCGATATGATTGCTGAATTTGCCGATATTAGAGAAAAAGCGCGCACCATATTTCGCCAGCGATCCCGAGGTGCCCGCGCCGACAAATATAATTCGCTCGGATGAGAGAATTATATTTACCGCGTCGTCCAGTAGGGCATCGAACTCTTCGTTATTCACGCTTTTAAAGAAGCTGATTATTTCGCTGGCACCAAAATTTGCCTGCTGTGGCTCGTTCTGCTCTAAAAATAATTTAAAACGCACGCGAAATTCAGAATAGCCTTCGCAGTTAAGTTTGCGGCAAAAGCGCAGCACGGTGGTGGTCGAGACCCCTGCCGCATCGGCCAGCTCGCGGATGGTCATGTACATGACTTTGTCGCGGTTTTTGATGACAAAGTTGTAGACCATCATCTCCAGATTATTGAGACTGGCAATCGCAGCGTGGGTGAACATACTCACAGTGGCAAAACTCTCATAGCAGGCATCAATGATAAGGAATAATACCATGCAGCCAAATGACATCACTTTTTTTACGCGCTTCCAGGAGGACATTCTGGCCGGGCGCAAAACCATCACTATACGCGATGAGAGCGAGTCCCATTTCAAGGCAGGGGACATTTTGCGGGTGGGGCGTTATGAGGACGACGGGTTTTTTTGCGCCATTGAAGTGGTGGGAACCTCGACCGTCACCCTGGATACTCTGAACGAAAAACATGCAGAGCAGGAAAATATGACCCTGCAGGAGCTTAAGGCGGTGATTAGCGACATCTACCCCGGGCAGCAGCAGTTTTATGTTATTGATTTCAAATGTCTTTAAATGTGAAAGTAAACAAGTGTAAGTTGAATTTTGATTTTAATATTTTGATTTTATTAAGATAATTTTAAGTTGTATTTTATTTTGGCTAACATGTGTTCACTGGAATCATTCTCAGTTAGCATAGTCTGAGAGACATCATTTTTTGTACTCCCGGAGAAAGCTATGGTTAGCAAACCATTAATCAAACAGGGATATTCACTGGCTGAGGAGATAGCCAACAGTATTAGTCACGGCATCGGGCTGGTGTTCGGCATCGTCGGTCTGGTGTTGCTACTGGTGCAGGCGGTGGATACCAACGCCAGCGCGGTGGCCATCACCAGTTACAGCCTGTACGGCGGCAGCATGATCCTGCTGTTTCTGGCCTCAACGCTCTATCACGCCATTCCACATCAGCGGGCCAAAGACTGGCTGAAGAAATTTGACCACTGCGCTATCTATCTGCTGATTGCCGGTACCTATACTCCTTTCCTGCTGGTGGGGCTTAATTCGCCGCTGGCGCGCGGGCTGATGATAGTGATCTGGAGCCTGGCGCTGCTGGGGATCATCTTTAAGCTCACCATCGCGCACCGATTTAAGATCCTGTCGCTGGTTACCTATCTGACTATGGGCTGGCTGTCGTTGGTGGTGATTTATGAGCTGGCGGTGAAGCTGTCGGCGGGCGGCGTAACGCTGCTGGCGGCAGGCGGGATTGTCTACTCCCTGGGGGTGATCTTCTACGTCTGCAAACGCATCCCCTATAACCATGCTATCTGGCACGGATTTGTGCTGGGCGGCAGCCTGTGCCACTTCCTGGCGATCTATTTGTATGTGGGGCAGGTTTAGTTCTCTGCGGCCTGATGCCCTCACCCCGGCCCTCTCCCACGGGGAGAGGGAGAAAACACTAAAAACGGCAACTTAGGTTGCCGTTTTGTTTTTACCTTGCTTTTATCACTCTTCTAACGAATAGGGCAGCGGCTCGATGCTCAGGGTGTTGGCGTCATCACGCACGCGGAACACGCTGTCCGGCTCCATATCGTTGTTCATCACCACCTGCACCAGCAGACGGCCATCGTCGAGCTTAACCGCGGCCAGTATGGTACCGGTGCGGCGCCAGTTCTCACCCATTTTCAGTTCGAGATCTTCGCCTGCCTCAGGTACGCGGCTAGCGGTGCCTGCCAGATACCAGAGCGCGCGCTTGTTAGCGCCGCGGAACTTGGCCCGGGCCACCATCTCCTGGCCGGTATAGCAGCCTTTTTTAAAGCTGATGCCGCCCAGCGCCTGCAGGTTGGTCGCCTGAGGGATAAATTGCCCGCTGTTGGCGCTGTCGATGACGGGAACGCCGGCTTCGATGTTCAGCGCCAGCCACTGCTGGCTGCCGTTAAGCTGCGCTTCGCCGCGCAGCGCCTCGGTGAGACGCTCTGCGGTGGCAGCATCGGTTACCAGCAGGAAACGCTCCGCCGGATGCTCAAACCACAAAATGGAGGTTGCGCCATCGCTGACCAGCGGCTTGCCGGCATCCGGCAGCTCGGGGAACTGATTTTTCAGCGCCGCGCGGGCCTGGAAACCGGCCACCCCCAGCAGCACCACTTCGTCGTCCGGCGTAAAGGTGACTTTGGAGAAGACCGCGTATTTTTTTAGCTCCGTAAGCTGGGCGTCGCGCAGGTTACGGCGTTCAATAAAGGCAAAGCCCTCGCCGCGGCGGAACAGGCGCAGATTGCTCCACATTTTGCCTTTG
>DKMV01000324.1:1189-6886 GCA_002469605.1 Leclercia sp. UBA7405 | reverse complement strand
TTGCTCCACATTTTGCCTTTGGCGTCGCAGTGGGCGGCGAGCAGATGCTGGTGCTCCGTCATCTGGGCAACGTCCGCCGTTACCTGACCCTGCAGATATTTTTCGCTGTCCGGGCCGGTCACGGAAACCATCGCCCAGTCATCAAGGGTAATAAGCGTCAGCGGCAGACGCGCAGAGGCGACAGGCTGGCGCGGAGAAAAAGGTGTAAATGCCATATTGATGTCCTGAATTGCTTAACGCTTTGTTGATGCCTAATGGTAAAAGAGACTGTAGTCAATGCAAGCGGTTTCAACAGGCTAATCGTGCCTTCATGCGCTTTTGCGTGGAGTAACGCAGAAGCGTGTAATCCGCTTATTTAGTGTGATTTTTTTCTGCGGGCCCGCTTCCAGGGGGCAATATTCCTGTAAAGAAACGACAAAAAACACGTTACACTAGATTGAGTCCGGACCCGGCGCGTAGCCTGGCCCCGGAGCACTGCCTGAACCCAACGTTATGCAGGAACAAATAACATGGATATTAACAATAAAGCCCGCATTCACTGGGCATGTCGTCGCGGCATGCGCGAGCTCGATATCACCATCATGCCGTTCTTTGAACATGATTACGACAGCCTGAGCGATAACGATAAACAGCTGTTTATCCGCCTGCTGGAGTGTGATGACCCAGATTTATTCAACTGGTTAATGAATCACGGCGAACCCGCCGACACCGAGCTGCAACGGATGGTGCTTCTAATTCAAACACGGAATCGGGAACGTGGTCCTGTGGCAATCTGATTTACGCGTCTCGTGGCGCTCACAGTGGATGTCTCTTTTGCTCCACGGGCTGGTTGCGGCAGTGATTTTGCTGATGCCGTGGCCGCTCAGCTATACCCCGCTATGGCTGCTTCTGCTTTCGCTTGTGGTGTTCGACAGCGTGCGTAGCCAGCGGCGGATCAACGCCCGCCAGGGCGAGATCAAACTCTATATGGATTCCCGCCTGCGCTGGCAGGGGAACGAGTGGGAGATTGTCGGCACGCCCTGGATGCTCAGCTCCGGCATGATGCTGCGCCTGCGTAAAGACGAAGGTAAACGCTGTCAGCACCTGTGGCTGTCGGCGGATAGCATGGATGAAGGGGAGTGGCGCGATCTGCGTCGGATGATTCAACAACCGACGCACGGGCGGTAGGGGTTTAGCTAAACTGCTCTGCCATTTCGCCGAGGATCTGCTCGCACCAGTTTTGCAGGCGCTCTTCGCTCAGGTCGTACTGGTTGGTTTCATCAAGGGCCAGGCCGACAAACAGCTGGCCCTCGGCAACGATCGGTTTTTTACTGGTGAACTCGTAACCTTCGGTTGGCCAGTAGCCAATAAAGGTCACCCCTTTGGCCGCCAGCTTATCGTGCAGCATCCCCAGCGCATCCAGGAACCATTCGCCGTAGCCCAACTGGTCGCCCATGCCGTAGAGCGCAATGATTTTGCCGTCGAGCTTCAGGGCGTCCAGCCGATCCCACACCGCTTCCCAGTCTTCCTGCAGTTCGCCAAAATCCCAGGTCGGAATGCCAAGGATCAGCACATCGTACTGCTCCATCAGCTCAGGGGCGTCGTCCTTAAGGTTGTGCAGCGTCACCAGTTCCGGGCCAATAATATCGCGAATTTTCTCAGCAGCCATCTCGGTGTAACAGGTGCTGGAACCATAAAACAGACCAATATTCATCGCTAAAGTGTCTCAATACATGCTATGACGTTGCGAACTAGTGTACCAGAAACAGGGCTCGTTCAGGCATAATGCACCCACTGCAGAACCAAAGGGGCGGACGTGGAAAAGGATCTCGCACTCATCGAACAGTTTCTCGATGCACTCTGGCTTGAGAAGAACCTGGCTGAGAATACCCTCAGCGCCTACCGACGCGATCTGACGATGCTGGCGGCCTGGCTTCACCACCACGAGCGGAGCCTGATCACCGCCCAGAGCGACGATTTACAGACGCTGCTGGCCGAGCGCGTAGAGGGGGGTTATAAAGCTACCAGCTCGGCGCGGCTGCTGAGCGCGGTGCGTCGCCTGTTCCAGTATCTCTATCGCGAGAAGCTACGCACCGACGATCCCAGCGCCGCACTGGCGTCGCCAAAACTGCCCCAGCGCCTGCCGAAAGATCTCAGTGAAGCGCAAGTTGAGCGATTATTACAGGCACCAGTTGTTGACCAGCCGCTGGAGTTACGCGATAAAGCGATGCTTGAACTGTTATATGCCACTGGCCTTCGCGTTTCCGAGCTGGTGGGGCTGACGATGAGCGATATCAGCCTGCGTCAGGGCGTTGTGCGCGTAGTGGGTAAAGGCAATAAAGAGCGGTTGGTACCGCTGGGGGAAGAGGCGGTTTACTGGCTGGAAACCTACCTTGAACATGGGCGGCCCTGGCTTTTAAACGGCGTCTCCATTGATGTGCTCTTCCCCAGCCAGCGCGCGCAGCAGATGACGCGACAAACCTTCTGGCATCGCATCAAACATTACGCCACACTGGCAGGTATCGACAGTGAAAAACTTTCGCCGCACGTTCTGCGTCACGCCTTCGCGACCCATCTGTTAAACCATGGCGCCGATTTGCGCGTGGTCCAGATGTTGCTTGGACACAGCGATCTCTCCACGACGCAAATCTACACCCACGTCGCAACGGAGCGCCTGCGGCAGCTACACCAACAGCACCACCCACGCGCGTGAGTGCCGAATTTTTAAGGAATGGTTATGAAAAAGTCTTTAGTGCTGTTCAGCCTGCTGGCAGCCTCGTTATCCGGTCTGGCGCATGCTGACGATGCCGCTATCAAACAGTCGCTGGCGAAGCTTGGCGTCAACAGCAGCGAGATCCTGCCTGCGCCTATTGCCGGCATGAAAACCGTGATGACTGAAAACGGCGTGCTCTACGTCACCGAGGATGGCAAGCACTTCCTGCAGGGGCCGTTGTACGATGTGAGCGGCGCGCAGCCGGTCAACGTTACTAACCAGCTGCTGATGAAAAACCTGAACGCGCTGGAAAAAGAGATGATCGTCTACAAAGCGGCGCAGGAAAAACACGTTATTACCGTCTTTACCGACATCACCTGCGGCTACTGCCACAAGCTGCATGAAGAGATGAAAGACTACAACGCGCTGGGGATCACCGTGCGTTATCTCGCCTTCCCGCGTGCGGGCGTGCAGAGCCAGCCCGAGCAGGATATGAAAGCTATCTGGTGTGCAAAAGATCGCAACAAAGCCTTTGATGACGCCATGAGCGGCAAAGGTGTGCAGCCAGCCTCCTGCGATATCGACATTGCTAACCACTACGCGCTTGGCGTGCAGTTTGGCGTGACCGGTACCCCGGCTATCGTGCTGAATAACGGCTACGTGGTGCCTGGCTATCAGGGGCCGAAAGAGATGAAAGCCTTCCTTGATGCGCACCAGAAACAGACAGGCGGTAAATAATTCGCGTGAAATCAACGATACAGCTCCGCCGACGTGAAGTGGATGAAAAGGCCGATCTGCCTGCGGATCTGCCGCCACTCCTGCGTCGGCTGTACGCCAGCCGTGGCATACAAAAACCTGACGATCTGGAACGCAGCGTAAAAGGCATGCTGCCCTGGCAGCAGCTGAGCGGCGTCGAACAAGCGGCGGAAATGCTCTACAACGCCTTTCGTGAAGGCACCCGCATTATGGTGGTGGGCGACTTTGACGCCGATGGCGCCACCAGCACCGCCCTTAGCGTCCTGAGCCTGCGGGCGATGGGCTGCGATCAGGTTGAATATCTGGTACCGAACCGCTTTGAAGATGGCTATGGTCTGAGCCCGGAAGTGGTGGATCAGGCCCACGCCCGTGGCGCGCAGATGATCATGACCGTGGACAACGGCATCTCTTCCCACAGCGGCGTCGAACGTGCGCACCAGCTGGGGCTCCCGGTGCTGGTCACCGATCACCACCTGCCGGGCGATACCCTGCCGGCGGCCGAAGCGATCATCAACCCCAACCTGCGCGATTGCGACTTCCCTTCGAAATCGCTGGCGGGCGTTGGGGTGGCGTTTTACCTGATGCTGGCCCTGCGCACGCTGCTGCGGGATAAAGGCTGGTTTGACTCACGCGGCATCGCGGCGCCAAACCTCGCCGAGTATCTCGATCTGGTGGCGCTGGGTACGGTGGCGGACGTGGTGCCGCTGGATACCAACAACCGCATTCTTACCTGGCAGGGCCTGGGCCGTATCCGCGCGGGCAAATGCCGGCCGGGGATCAAAGCGCTGCTGGAGATCGCCGGGCGCGATCCGCAGAAGCTGGTCGCCAGCGATCTCGGCTTTGCCCTTGGCCCGCGCCTGAACGCGGCAGGCAGGCTGGATGACATGTCGGTCGGCGTGGCGCTGCTGCTCTGCGACAACATCGGCGAAGCGCGCATGCTGGCCAACGAGCTGGATGCGCTGAACCAGACGCGTAAAGAGATCGAGCAGGGGATGCAGGCCGAAGCCCTGATCCTGTGCGAAAAGCTGGAGCGCAGCGGCGAGACGCTGCCCGGCGGGCTGGCCATGTATCACCCCGAGTGGCATCAGGGGGTAGTGGGCATTCTGGCGTCGCGTATCAAAGAGCGTTTTCACCGCCCGGTGATCGCCTTTGCCCCGGCGGGAGACGGCACCCTGAAAGGCTCCGGACGCTCTGTTCAGGGGCTGCATATGCGCGACGCGCTCGAGCGCCTGCATACTCTGCATCCCGGTCTGATGATTAAGTTTGGCGGCCACGCGATGGCGGCGGGGCTTTCGCTGGAAGAGGCGAAGTTTGATCAGTTCCAGCAGCTGTTTGGCGAGCTGGTCACCGAGTGGCTGGATCCCGCCCTGCTGCAGGGCGAAGTGCTCTCCGATGGTCCTTTAACCCCTGCTGAAATGACCATGGAAGTGGCGCAGATGCTGCGCGATGCCGGCCCCTGGGGACAGATGTTCCCGGAACCGCTGTTTGATGGTCGTTTTCGCCTGCTGCAACAGCGCATCGTTGGCGAACGTCACCTGAAGGTAATGGTGGAGCCGGTTGGCGGCGGCCCGCTGTTAGACGGCATCGCCTTTAACGTGGACACCTCAATCTGGCCGGACAATGGCGTGCGCGAGGTCGAGCTGGCTTATAAGCTCGACATTAACGAGTTTCGCGGCAACCGCTCCCTGCAAATCATCATCGACAATATCTGGCCAATTTAGCGGCAGTAATGGCTATAAAAAAGGGCGTGGATTGGGTACAATCCCGCTCTTATCACCGCATTTTGACTAGTCCATAAAAGAAAACGACCATGTTTGAAATTAATCCGGTAAAAAACCGCATTCAGGACCTCACGGAGCGTTCTAACGTTCTTAGGGGGTATCTTTGACTACGATGCCAAGAAAGAGCGCCTCGAAGAAGTAAACGCCGAGCTGGAACAGCCGGACGTCTGGAACGAACCTGAACGCGCCCAGGCGCTGGGTAAAGAGCGTTCCTCCCTCGAAGCCATTGTTGATACCCTCGACCAAATGTCTCAGGGTCTGGAAGATGTTTCCGGGCTGCTGGAACTGGCTGTTGAAGCCGACGACGAAGAAACCTTTAACGAAGCCGTTGCCGAGCTCGACGGGCTGGAAGAGAAGCTGGCGCAGCTTGAGTTCCGCCGCATGTTCTCCGGCGAATACGACAGCGCAGATTGCTACCTGGATATCCAGGCCGGTTCCGGCGGCACCGAAGCGCAGGACTGGGCCAGC
>DKMV01000324.1:0-1050 GCA_002469605.1 Leclercia sp. UBA7405 | reverse complement strand
CAGGACTGGGCCAGCATGCTGACCCGTATGTATCTGCGCTGGGCGGAAGCGCGCGGTTTCAAAACCGAAATCATCGAAGAGTCTGAAGGTGAAGTGGCGGGTCTGAAATCCGTTACCATCAAGATCATTGGTGACTACGCCTACGGCTGGCTGCGTACCGAAACCGGCGTCCACCGCCTGGTGCGTAAGAGCCCGTTCGACTCCGGCGGCCGTCGCCATACCTCCTTCAGCTCCGCGTTTGTTTACCCGGAAGTGGATGACGATATCGATATCGAAATCAACCCGGCGGATCTGCGTATCGACGTTTACCGCGCCTCCGGTGCGGGCGGTCAGCACGTTAACCGTACGGAATCGGCGGTGCGTATTACCCACATTCCGACCGGGCTGGTTACCCAATGCCAGAACGATCGTTCCCAGCATAAGAACAAAGACCAGGCCATGAAGCAGATGAAAGCGAAGCTTTATGAGCTGGAGATGCAGAAGAAAAATGCTGAGAAACAGGCGATGGAAGACAACAAGTCCGATATCGGCTGGGGCAGCCAGATCCGTTCTTACGTCCTTGATGACTCCCGCATCAAAGACCTGCGTACCGGTGTCGAAACCCGTAACACGCAGGCCGTGCTGGACGGCAGCCTGGATCAATTTATTGAAGCAAGTTTGAAAGCAGGGTTATGAGGAACCAACATGTCTGAACAACAAGCACAGGGCGCTGATGCGGTCGTCGATCTTAACAATGAACTGAAAACCCGCCGCGAGAAGCTGGCTGCGCTGCGTGAGCAGGGCGTGCCCTTCCCGAACGATTTTCGTCGCGATCGTACCTCAGACCAGCTGCACGCAGACTTTGACGCGAAAGAGAACGAAGAGCTGGAAGCGCTGAACATCGAAGTGGCCGTTGCAGGCCGCATGATGACCCGCCGTATTATGGGTAAAGCCTCCTTCGTCACCCTGCAGGACGTGGGCGGCCGTATTCAGCTGTACGTCTCCCGTGACGATCTGCCGGAAGGTATCTACAACGAACAGTTCAAAAAATGGGACCTGGGCGATATCCTC
>DKMV01000385.1:9263-9520 GCA_002469605.1 Leclercia sp. UBA7405 | reverse complement strand
GCTGATCGAGCATCATATTGATATCACCGACGATGCGGTAATCGAGGCCCTGGACGGCGAGGCCATTCACCTGCGCGGCGCGAAGGTGATTAACGGTACCCAGCGCATTATCCGTACCCCGCTGCTGGGGGCGCTATAGATCCAGGATGCGGGCGTAGATGTTCTGATCGTCATAGCGCCCGTTCAGAAACTCCGCCTCTTTCAGGCAGCCTTCAAGCGTAAAGCCATTATTGAGCGCCACCCGGTTGCTGGCGGCG
>DKMV01000385.1:525-9059 GCA_002469605.1 Leclercia sp. UBA7405 | reverse complement strand
CACCCGGTTGCTGGCGGCGTTATCCACCCGGCATTTGATCACAAACCGGCGGATCTCCCGGCGTTCGGCATAATAGTGAATAAAGGCCTGTAGCGCCCGGGAGAGGATCCCCTGCCCCTGCTGCTCTTCATCCAGCCAGTAGCCGATATAGCCGGTTTTATTCAGCGGCTCAATGGAGTTAAACGACAGCACCCCGACCATGGTGTTATCCCGAAAGATGAGAAACATTTTGGCGTAACCGCGCTCGTGCAGCATCCGGTTGCTCTGGATGTTCTTCAGGCTGTCCTCAACGGTTCCCACATACTGCGGCCAGTCGAGAAAGTTCTGTAGCCAGGCGCGGTTTTTCACCACCAGCCGATGCAGCTCTCCGGCGTGGTCTTCGGCCACGGCGCGCAGTTCGATGTTGTCGCAGACGGGGATAATTTCAGGAGCGGTGCTGGTCATAATTCCTCACTTCAGGCGGGTTTAGCGTAGTTTATGCAGATTAGCCGCGCGCGGCTACGCCTGAAAAAAGGGGGGGGTTCCCTACATGAGCGACCATGAGACTCTGTATCGCAGCCCGGGACAACGTCAGGCATTTCGCAGCTCCCTTGCCACCCGGTAAACCGTTTTCTGATCGTTAGCGGCGTGCTTCTCAAGGAGGTTTTCTCGCGCCAGTGCGCGTAAATCATTGCGAGCAGTATTGTCAGAGACACCCAACGCCTGAGCCACCCCAGCCGCGGAATAGTCGTTAGCTGGTGCCGCCAGGATAATATTTAACAACATTATTTGACGGCTTGTCAGTTTTGCCAGGACGCCCTTTTCAAAAAGAAAATGGTCTATTCTGGCCGCGCGGCTTGCCATAGCGTCCACATGACTTAATAGCCGCTGGATAGCCCGACGGATCACGCTCATCTGATATTCAATAAAATAGGTGAGATCCATAGCGTCTGTTTCAGTGTACTGATAGCTTTTTGCATATTGCACCGGCGCGGCATGTAGCAGCTGGCTGATCGATACATACTGAAAGGCGTCATAGCCCGACTTAAGCATGTACCAGTAGAAGAGTGCCCGACTGGTACGTCCGTTGCCATCTCTGAAGGGATGCTCATGGGCAATCATAAAGTGCAGAATGCACGCTTTAACCAGCGGGTGAATATAGTCATCCTGACCGTTTATCCAGTCACTGACCTTCTGTAGACGAGTTTCCAGGCTTGCCGATGCGGGCGGCTGGTGAACCACGTTGCCGTCATAATCAGCAATCACCACGTCACCGGTGGTGCGGAACTCGCCGGGCCGATATTTTTCATCGTTGATATCCGCCATGCCCGTTGCATGGAATTTACGAATGAGCGAAGGGGAAAGAGGCTCTCTGAGCGTTGTCGATATTTCTGCCATCAGCCGCGCATTACCAGCAATCATCTGCTCGTCTTCGGTACGCGGTACTCTTCCGCTCGCCAGCATGCTGCGTGCCACCAGGGTAGTGGTATTAGCGCCCTCCAGCTGCGAGGAGGTGATCGGCTCTTCAAACTGTAATGGGCTAAGTTCCGCGCCGGCTCCGCGCAAGCGGGTAAGCGTCTCTTTAAGGGCCAGACGGGTGGTATGCTTATCCGCCAGTTCACAAACCGCGCTAATAGTGGGCGTCAGGGTAAACCCGGCCTGAATTCCGGCCTCGTTATAATATTCAATACGCTGGAGGGAGGCGTCACGGGCATGGCGCGTCAGTAGCCAGGCGATCGCCAGGTTTTCGCCTTTGGCGATCCGACGACAGAACTCATCGTAAGGCAGATAACGCCCTTTGCTGTCCAGCACCCGGTTGTACTTTAGGTGAGTGTCCAGTGACAGCCCGGTAAGCTGGCTAAATGGGACATGGGTTGGGGGCTTTTTGATCGCCATCAGACTATCTCAACTTTACGCTATTTTGAGATAGTTATAGCACCTGCTACAAACTATCGCAAAAAATGATGATTTTGCGATAGTTTGCGCCAGAAGCGCGGGTCGTCCCGCGCTCTTCTTTAGCGCATTACGCGGTCATCCACGTAGTTACGCTTGTCCGGCGCTGGCGGGAAGTACTGATAGAGCCAGGTTTCACTGATGGCGTCGCCCTGGCAGCGCAGGAACATGCGCATTTCAACCGGGTCGATGGAGTCGTTGGTGGGATACCAGTCGAACTGGATACGGTAGCCGTCAAAAGGCTCGACGTAGAGGATCTCAACCTGCTTCGCCTCACCGTTGGAGAGGGTGATCACCGGCTCGATCCCCTTAGGTGCGGCCGCCTTCAGATCGCCGCCGATAAAGTCGATGGCAAAGCGGCGCGCCCACACTTTCGGGAAGTGTTCGCCCGGCGCCCAGCCTTCCGGGAAGCCGCCCATGCCGGTGCGGGTGGCAAAGACGTTCGCCAGCGGCGAGCGGACCGGCGGCTTCGCGCTCCAGTAGAGACGATACTGGAACTCCAGCTCGTCGCCCGCTTTAACCGGTTTTTCCGGCTGCCAGAAGCAGACCACGTTATCCAGGGTTTCACCCGTCGTCGGGATCTCCATCAGGGATACCGCCCCTTTGCCCCACTTATTCAGCGGCTCCACCCACAGGCTCGGGCGCTTGTTGTACCAGCCCATGATGTCCTGATAGTGGGAGAAATCGCGATCGAGCTGCAGCAGGCCAAAGCCCTTCGGGTTCTTGTCCTGGAAGGCATTAAATTGCAGCTTCTGCGGGTTATTCAGCGGGCGGCAGACCCACTCGCCGTTGCCGCGCCACATGGCCAGCCGGTCGGAGTCGTGGATCTGCGGGTGAATGGTGTCGCACATCCGCCGCTCGTTGTTACCGCAGGCAAACATGCTGGTCATCGGCGCAATGCCGAGCTGTTTGATCTCTTTGCGCACGAAGATGTGGTTGTCCACCTCCATGATCACCTGGTTCTGTTCGCAGTGGATCACGAACTTATAGGCACCGGTGACGCTCGGGCTGTCGAGCAGCGTATAGACGGTAAAGGTGGTGTCGCCCGGCTTCACGGTCTCAAACCAGAAGGAGGTAAAGTCCGGGAACTCCTCCGGCGTATCGGTAAAGGTATCGATCGCCAGGCCACGGGCGGAGAGCCCGTACTGGTAGGTATCGTCAACCGCGCGGAAGTAGCTGGCGCCAAGGAAGGAGACGATATCGCGGCGCGCCAGCTCCGGCGCTTTAAAGGCGCGGAAGCCGGCAAAGCCTAAATCGCTCTGCCCTTCCAACTGGCGGGTATCTACCCCGGCGTCGTGATAATTGAACAGCTCAGGGCGGAAGTGAATTTCACGCGCCTGAGAGGTGGCCGAATCCAGCGAGAACATCCGCACCCGGCGGCGGAAGCCCATCCCTACGTGGAAGAACTGCACATCCAGCTCGCGGTTCTCAACGTTATTCCACAGGGAGTGCTTAGGATCGTACTGAATGCTGTTGTAGGCCTGTGGCGTAAGGTTTGCCAGGGTTTCTGGCAGCGCGCGCGGCGCCCCACCCCAGGGTTTCTGCGCCAGGTCGTGCGCCATAGACTGCAACACTGAGAAATCGAAGCGACGGCTCATGCCGTCGGCGATGTCCGATTCTGCTGCGTTTGCCGCGCGGGAGAAGAGCCCCGCGAGGCCGGATGTACCGCTCAGCGCAGCAACCGCCAGTGAGCCTTGTAAAAAACGTCTGCGATTCATGCCTGGAAAAACGTCCTTATGGTCGTGTGGGTGAATTTCGCGCCGGGCGAAACAACGGCAAGAAAGAACATCATTAAAGGGGCACAGCCTAAACAAAAATGGTTAAGAATCCAATTCATAGGCGGTGATTATATGTACAAAGCGAGAAATATTTTCTGTCGAGGGGAATAGCCTGAAACGGAGGTAAAGATACGTATAAAAAAGGCCCCTGCCTGACATCATCAGCAGGGGCCAGCAGGGCGCACTATTTTTATTTTACGCTAACATCGATACCCGGAAAGTACTTCTGGGCCAGCTTATCGATGGTGCCATCAGCGCGTACTTTATCGATGGCGGCATCAAGCTGCTTTTTAGTGGCTTCATCACCTTTTCGCAGCCCAAAACCAATACCACTTCCGAGGATAGTGTCGTCAGACACGGGCTTACCAATAAATCCGAACCCTTTACCCTGCGGCTTGCTAAGGAAACCCGCCTGCCCGGCCGCCGACATCACCAGCGAAGCATCAATGCGGCCATTTAGCAGGTCGCCCCATGCCATATTCTGATCTTTATAAGACACCACGGTGACACCCTGCTTCTCCCAGTGCTCTTTGGCGTAATTTTCCTGAATAGAGCCCTGTAAAACGCCGATGGTTTTGCCCTTCAGCCCCTCCGGAGTAGCATCCACGCCGGTGCCGCTTTTGCCCACCAGCTGGGAGGGGATACGGTAGATGGGCTGGGTAAAGTCAATGCTCTCGCGACGCTTGTCGGTAATGTTCATTGCCGAGTTAATGGCGTCGAATTTTTTCGCCATCAGCCCCGGGATCAGCGCATCAAAGGAGGTTTCGACCCAGCTGCACTTGAGCGCGGCGGCTTCGCAGATGGCTTTACCCAGATCGATATCAAAACCTTCCAGGTCACCTGAGGCATTGCGGCTCTCAAACGGCGGGTATTCGGCCTCCACGCCGTAACGTAACTCGGTGGCGGCAAAGGCAGAGCAGGAACAGAGCAATCCCAGGCCGACGACAAACGCATTCATTTTCATAGCGGAACTCCTTAGCGTGGTTTAACCTGGCACAGCGCCTGCGCACCTGCCCGTAACGTGGCCTCATCTTTAGCAAAAGAGAGACGAATCAGCTTGTTATCCGTGCCGTCAGTATAGAACGCCGACAGGGGAATAGTCGCCACTCCGCAGTCGACGATCAGCCGTTTGACCATGTCGCTGTCGCGCTCGTCGCTGAAATGGCTGTAATCCGCCAGCACGAAGAACGACCCGGCGCTGGGCAGCAGGCGGAACGGAGAGTCCGCCAGCAGGCTCACCAGCAAATCGCGCTTGCGCTGGTAAAAGGTCGCCAGGGTAAGCCAGGTCTGGGGATCGGCCATATGCTCGGCAAAGGCGTACTGCATAGGGGTATCGGCAGAGAACATCAAAAACTGATGCACTTTGCAGATCTCCTCCATCAACGCCGCCGGAGCCACGCAGTAGCCCACCCGCCAGCCGGTGACGTGATAGGTTTTGCCAAACGATGAGACGATGACGCTGCGCTCCGCCAGCTGCGGATGGGTGGCCATGCCGTGGTGCGGGGCGCCGTCGAAGACCACGTGCTCATAGACTTCGTCGGAGAGAATAATAATGTCGGTATCGCGGGTAATGGCCGCCAGCTGCGCCAGATCGTCCGCGGAGAAGACCTGCCCGCTCGGGTTGTGCGGGGTATTCACGATGATCATCCGCGTGCGCGGGGTGATGGCGGCGCGCACCTCATCCCAGTTAACGGCGAAGTCGGGCACCCCGAGCTTAATGGCTACCGGTTGCGCCCCCTGCAGGCGGACAATAGGCGCATAGCTGTCAAAAGAGGGTTCAAAATAGATAACTTCATCGCCCGGATGCACCAGCCCGCCGATGGCGGAATAGAGCCCTTCGCTGGCGCTGGCGGTGACCAGCACTTCGCTGGCCGGATCGTAGCGGGTGCCGTACAGTCCTTCGATTTTATCGGCAATGCGCTCGCGCAGCGCGGCCAGACCGGTCATGGAGGCATACTGGTTATGGTCCGCCTCCATGGCGCGGGTAACTCCGGCAATCAGTTTCGGGTCGCAGGAGAAGTTCGGCGCCCCCTGAGAAAGGTTAATGGCGTTATGCTGCGCCGAGAGCTGGCCGATAACGGTAAAAATGGTGGTGCCGACGTCCGGCAACTTAGAGCGGGCCTGTATCGGAGTACGCAGAGTCATCTTTCATCCCTTTCTCGTGAATATTGCATAACTATTCAAACTGAAGCCGCTTGTGGCGACAATCGAATTGTTGTCATAATAGCCATGACAAAAACACATAGCTGGGGGTCGTATGCCGCGCCGTACTTTTCCGCTTAACGCCGTCGAGGCTTTTCTGGTCACCGCCCGGCACCTCAATCTGACCCATGCGGCAGTGGAGCTCTGCCTGACCCAGGGCGCGGTAAGCCGCAAAATCGCCGCCCTCGAGAGCTGGTTTGGTTTCCCACTGTTTGAACGCCACGCCCGCGGGCTGCGCCTCTCGTCTCAGGGCAGCGCCCTGCTGCCGGATCTGCGCGCCTCCTTTGAACATTTCCTGACGGTGGCCGAGCAGGCGCGCGCCCGGCAAACGGTGGTGCGCCTGAAGGCACCCACCTGCGCCATGCGCTGGCTGATCCCACGCCTGCTGGAGGTGGAGCGCGACCAGCCCGAGCTGCAAATTGCGCTGACCACCACTATCGACCATAGCGTCAACTTTAAAACCGAATCCTACGATGCGGCCATTGTTTTCGGCACCCAGCTCAGCGCGGGCGACCTGCTATTTGAAGAGGCGTTAACCCCGGTAGTCAGCCCCCTTCGCCAGGGCTGTGAGCCGGATCGCCTCACCTTTCTGCATCCCACCCGGGATAACACCGACTGGTCGCTGTGGCTGGAGAAACAGCCCGCGCCGGCGCCTGCCATGCACAAAAATCAACACTTCGACACCATGGATCTGGCGATAACCGCCGCGATCCAGGGGCTGGGAATGGCGATAGCGGATGAGACGCTGGTGGAAGAGGATATCCGCACCGGGCGGCTGGTGCGGCCTTATGCTAGTAGCGTGAAGACCGGGGCCAGCTATCGCCTGGTATTAAGGGGATCGAAAGAGAAAGCCGCCGCGCTGGCGGCCTTTCGCGGGTGCCTGCTTAATCGAGGCTGACGTGGCGCTTCATCACCCGCTTGAACAGCGCCAGCCGGGCGCGCATAAAGCGGGTTTCCAGCTTAAATCCTGCATGTTTATTCACTCCAATACGCAGCAGAACATCTCGCCCTTTTACACAGGCAGGCCAGCGTACCGGGCCCTCCAGGGTATCGCACTGTTGGCTGGCATTGCGGGCAAAGCTCGCCCAGTAGTCTGCCACCTGCGCCGAAAACGCCAGATCCCGCTCGTTAACATAGCGGCGCGCGGGTTCGGCCAGAGTTAGCGTATCAAAGACGTAAGGCACCTCGTTGCCGTGCCAGGCCCCGTTCACGTAGGTAGCGTGCTCCGCTTCGGCTACGTAGTCGAACCAGTAACGCCAGCAGGGTGATCCCACCCGCTGCTGGGCCTGCATCACCACGTAGCCGAGGGTGGTAAAGGCCATATCCCGGCACACCTGGCGGCCCAGCTCCTCATCCCCTTTGACGCCAGGATAGAGGAGCTTAATCAGCCCGAGTCCCAGGCGGCTCTCCCGGCGCAGCTTCTGGACCTGCTCCACCAGATCGACGCCAAAGACCGACATCACGCTGGCCTCGTCGCTGTTGGAGCCGATCATCACCGGCATCGGATGCTGGCGGGCGGCAAAAAAGCGATCCAGCGCCGGCTCGGGCAGCACACAGTCTCCCGCGATGGGCGCGGGAGCGATATTCAGCGGCGCGGCGAGCGGCCAGAAGGCCTCCGGCGGAATAGCCCGCAGCTCGTCGGCGGTGGCGTTTTCCAGCCCGAAATGGGCCGCCAGCGCCACACCCTTCTTCAGCGCCTGCTTGCGTGGGGTATCCGGCAGGGTATAGCCGCTCTGGATAATGGCTTTATGGAACAGCCCCTCGGCCAGGGGAGACGCCAGCAGCGACATCACGCTGCGCGCCCCGGCGGATTCGCCAAACAGCGTTACCTTGTTAGCATCGCCGCCAAAGGCGGCAATATTCTCCCGCACCCAGGTCAGGGCGGCGATTTGATCCAGCAGGGCAAAGTTATGTACTACCCGCTCCTCTTCCCCTTCCAGCGCCGGGTGGGCAAAAAAGCCGAGATGCCCGAGGCGATAGTTGAGCGTCACCACTATGACCCCGCGCCGGGCCAGCGCCCTGCCATTGTACGGTGGCAAGGCGCCTGCACCGATGGTAAAGCCCCCACCGTGCAGCCAGACCATCACCGGCAGCGGTGCCGTGCGCTTTACCGGCGCCCAGACGTTCAAATAGAGGCAATCTTCCGAGAAGCGCCCCGGATCGCCCCCGCCCAGCTGCTGGCAATATTCACTGCTCTGCCAGCTGGAGGCGGAGACCTCCACTGCCGGGCGCACGCCCGCCCAGCCAGCGACCGGCTGCGGCGAACGCCAGCGCAGCGATCCTGTGGGCGGTGTGGCATAGGGGATACCGTACCAGACATGAACATCGTCCTCAGTGGCGCCAGAGAGCGCCCCCTGGCGGGTGGTGACTACCGGAATAGCGGGGTTTTCCATATTGACCTTCAACAATCAGAACACCCCAGCAGAGTAGCCTGTTCAGAGCAAACCGCAACGCCGTTTACTGCGCGCTTCGGCTTCCTCATACAGACTGAACTCGTCCAGAACCGGGCAGCCCAGCGCCGCTTCAAAGGCATCCCGGCTGGCGTTGCCGTGGCTGCGCGCCTGGGTTTCATTGCCAAGGTTCGACTGGAAGATCCCGGCGGCGCTGACCGGCAGAAAATCT
>DKMV01000385.1:0-372 GCA_002469605.1 Leclercia sp. UBA7405 | reverse complement strand
TTCGTAGGTGATGGGCTGCGCCACCACCCAGCCGCGCTCGATTAAGGGCTGCGGATCGTCGCCGGGGCCAAAGGCGTGGCGATGCGCCTCGCCGCTGGGGGTCAGACGGTAGCGGAACCAGGCCAGCCCCTGGCGACGCAGGAAGATGTCGCTGTCTGGAAATTCCTGGAACACCTCCTGGAGATGGAGCTGGTGAGTCATATTGTCTTTGCCGGTGCCGGCCTGCGCCAGCAGGCGATCGTACAACGCGCGCCCTTTCGGGGTTAATGCCACGCCGCGCTGTTCAATTTCACCAAAACGGGCACTATGGGTGCCCTGATGTTCGCCATCAAAGAGCACCGGCTCCTCCAGCGCTTTAAAGCTGGTCTGGCG
>DKMV01000103.1 GCA_002469605.1 Leclercia sp. UBA7405 | reverse complement strand
GAGTCGGCAGAGGTATAGAAAATCGGCTTACCGGTTTTCATATGCTCTTCGCCCAGCTGATCCAGAATCACGGTACCGGAAGAGTGGCAGTTACCGAGGTAGCCCGGCAGGTTAGCGCGCTCAACCAGCTTATCCAGCAGCTCCTGCGGGAAGCTGTTCTGCTGATCGGAGAAGTAGCCCCAGTCGAACAGTACAGGTACACCGGCGATTTCCCAGTGGCCTGACGGGGTGTCTTTACCGGAAGAGAGCTCGTGTGCCCAGGCGTAGGCGCCGGTCACTTCCGCATTGCCGTCCATACCGGCTGCGATTTTACCGGTAGAACCTTCATGCGCTTTTACCAGACCCAGACGAGTCAGGTTCGGCAAATTCAGTGGGCCCTGACGGCCGTTGTCCGCTTCGCCTTTTGCGCAGGCTTCTGCAATGTGGCCCAGGGTATCGGAACCCACGTCACCAAAGCGATCCGCATCTTCTGTAGCGCCGATGCCGAAGGAGTCCAGCACCATAATAAATGCACGTTTCATAATTGTTCTCCGTACTTAGTGCTTAAAAATGAGCGATCAGATCAGTATACAGCTATTCAGTGATGCGACGATAGACCGTTGGCGTGCTTTCCGGCGCGCTATCGTCAAGCTTAATTGCCGCTTTTACCGCCTGAGCCGCATCCTGCCAGCTGGCTTCGTCTTTCGCGTGGATCACCGCCAGCGGACGCTGTCCGTCAACGCTGTCGCCCAGCCGGGCCATGTCGGTAAAGCCGACGCTGTAATCAATAGTGTCCGATGCCTGACGACGGCCGCCGCCCATCGACACCACCGCCATGCCCAGCGCGCGGGTATCCATGGCGCTGACAAAACCTTCGGTATCCGCATAGACCGCTTTGCTCAGGGTCGCGGACGGCAGGTATTTGGCGTAATTCTCCACGAAATCGGTCGGGCCTTTCTGCGCCGCCACCATCCGCCCGAAGATCTCCGCCGCTTTGCCGTTATCCAGCACCGCCTGCAGTTTGGTACGCGCCTCGGCGTCGTCTTTCGCCAGATTGCCGGAGATGAGCATCTCCACGCACAGGGCCATGGTGACGTCGAACAGGCGCGGGTTACGGTATTCACCGGTGAGGAACTGCACCGCTTCGCGCACTTCAACCGCGTTACCCGCGCTGGAGGCGAGCACCTGGTTCATGTCGGTCAGCAGGGCCGTAGTGCGCACGCCCGCGCCGTTGGCGACGCCAACGATCGCTTCGGCCAGTGCCGCCGAGAGTTCATAGGTCGGCATAAAGGCGCCGCTGCCCACTTTCACATCCATTACCAGCGCATCCAGCCCTTCCGCCAGCTTTTTGGCAAGGATAGAGGCGGTGATCAGCGGGATGGAGTCCACGGTGGCGGTGATGTCGCGGGTGGCGTAAAAGCGTTTGTCCGCCGGGGCGAGAGAGCTGGTCTGGCCGATAATCGCCACACCAACGTCTTTAATAATTTCACGGAAGCGGTTGTCATCCGGGAAGATGTCAAAGCCCGGGATCGCCTCCAGTTTGTCGAGCGTGCCGCCGGTATGCCCCAGGCCGCGCCCGGAGATCATCGGAATATAGCCGCCGCAGGCTGCCACCATCGGGCCGAGCATCAGGGACGTCACATCGCCCACGCCGCCGGTGGAGTGTTTGTCCACGATCGGGCCATTCAGGTTAAGGCTCTTCCAGTCCAGAACGGTTCCTGAATCCCGCATCGCCATGGTCAGCGAAACGCGTTCCGGCATCGCCATATCGTGGAAGAAAATGGTCATCGCCAGGGCGGCAATCTGCCCTTCAGAGATGGTGTTGTCACGAATGCCGTTGATAAAGAAGCGGATCTCTTCGTCGCTTAAGGCGTGCCCATCACGTTTTTTACGAATAATTTCTTGTGCGAGAAACAAGGTAACCCCCGGAAAATCAGGTTAAGCGCGGCGGATGAACCGCCGCAGAAAATGGATTAGTAGCTGCTTGCGCTCTTGCCGTCGCCGTGGCCCAGCGCCTTCAGCAGGCTGGCCAGCAGGCTGGATGCGCCAAAGCGGTAGTGGCGGGAATCGGCCCAGTCGGCGCCAAACAGCTCGTCGGCAATCGCCAGGAACTGCTGCGCGTCTTCGGCGCTGCGCACGCCGCCTGCCGGTTTGAAGCCCACGGTTTTTTCCACGCCCATATCACGGATCACTTCCATCATGATGCGTGCGCTTTCCGGGGTGGCATTTACCGGCACTTTACCGGTAGAGGTTTTGATGAAATCGGCGCCCGCTTTGATAGCGATTTCAGAGGCTTTACGGATAAGCTGCTCTTCTTTCAGCTCGCCGGTTTCGATGATCACTTTCAGCAGCACGTTAGCTTCTGCACAGGCCTCTTTGCAGGCTTTTACCAGATCAAAACCAACCTGCTCATTACCGGCGATCAGCGCGCGGTACGGGAAGACCACGTCCACTTCGTCAGCACCGTAGGCAATAGCCGCACGTGTCTCTGCCAGGGCGATCTCGATATCGTCATTACCGTGCGGGAAGTTGGTCACGGTAGCGATGCGCACTTCCGGCGTGCCCTGCTCTTTCAGGGTCTTGCGCGCAATCGGGATGAAACGCGGATAGATACAGACCGCGGCGGTGGTACCCACCGGGGTTTTTGCCTGATGACAGAGGGCGATCACTTTTTCATTGGTGTCGTCGTCATTCAGGGTAGTCAGGTCCATCAGTTTCAACGCGCGCAGGCTGCTTGCGGTTAAATCAGTCATATCAGTCTCCAACGGCTTCGCCGTAAAATTTCACCTTGCGGGTCTGTGAATATTCTAACATCCACCCGCACTCACACTTCGACATTCATCACAGTTAATGAAAACTCAGTACAAATTTGCATTACTGTAATGCGATCTGCTTCAAAAATTTCCCTTATCTACCCGGCAACCCGCCTGGCAGCGACTTCAGGTAGCCTGGCCGGCCCTCGGCCAGATAATGTTATAATTCTAACATAACAAAAAAGAGATAGCCGCAATAAAGGCGTCGGCAGTGACACCTCTACTCACCGTCTACAGGCCTGATAACGGCCAGCAGCCGCCGGTAATCAACCGCACCTGTAATGATAAAATATTCACAAAAAGCCAGTATGACAGGGTGCGTTTTTACAGCGGATTTCCGCTATAGGTTGTTATTGGCTTCTTTGAGAATAGCGTCCTGCAGAAAGAGGGGCTTATTGATAAGGATCGCCAGGCGATCCTGTTCGGGCTGGGAATCGGTGTGTTATGCAGCCCGCAGCGGCAGCGCAAAGCACGCGAGGGTGTTGGTCAACAGCGCATCGGCAATCACATCGGCGGGTTCCGGGCGCAGTTCACACAGGGTCTCGAAGACCCGCGCCGCCTGTTCCGGGCGGTTCGGCTGGCCCTGAAAGCCATTGAGGGGCATATCGGGCGCGTCGGTCTCCAGCAGCAGGGCGGAAAGCGGCAGCCGGGCCATCACGTCCCGGGTTTTACTGGCGCGGGGATAGGTAATAGTACCGCCCACGCCAATGTTGTACCCCATGTCGATAAAACGCTGCGCCTGCTGAAGGCTACCGGCAAATCCGTGCACCACGCCGGTACGGGGCAGATCGTGGCGCTTAAGGTGCATCGCCAGCTTGTCGTGGGTCCGGCGGGAGTGCAGGATCACCGGCAGATCGTAGCGTTTTGCCAGCTTCAGCTGGGCATCGAGGATCGCCTGCTGGCGATCGAACTGCGGCTCGTCCCGGTAGAGATCGAGGCCGATCTCCCCGATGGCCACAAGCTTCTCCGATCCGGCGCGGATCGCCTCCTCGAGCAGATCAAGATCCTCGTCCCGGTGTGTTTCAATGACGATGGGATGCAGCCCGAGGGCGACCCAGAGCGCCGGATAATCACGCCCCAGCCTGAGCACCGGCTCAAAGCGGGCGGCCTGAATAGCGGGGACAATAATGGCTTCAACGCCAGCGCGCGCCGCAAGATCGATACTGGCCTGCTCCTCGCCGGTGAAGGGCGGGAAATCGAAGTGGCAGTGGGTATCTACAAAGCGGTAGCTCACGCTAAATCCTCGTTATCAAACAGGGCGTCATTGGCCTGGGGAAGATCCACAAGCGGCGTGGTGGCGGCATCGTTGGCCACGCTTGCGGGCGGCACCACCACCGTCGCGGGGGTGATAATCTTCCCATGGCGGCGCAGGGGTGGCTGCTCGGCGAGCAGTTTGCCCAGGGTCGCCAGGAAGTAACGCCCGCAGAGGCGGCCGATTTTATAATCTTCCCGCAGGGCCGGGATGCGGCTGCCCAGCGCCATGCTGCTCAGCGCTCTGGGCGGATAGATTTCGATAATACGCAGCTTGTCCGGCGGCTTGTTAATAAAGTCGAGGGTGGCGCGATAGGTGGTCTCATGGTGCTGCACCAGGTTCAACAGCGGCTGCAGGCTGCTGTCGCCGAGCCAGCGCTCCATGCGTTTAAACCACTGAGGCGTGTAATAGGCCTCGGAAGGGACGGTGCGGATCACCACAATCGTCCTGGCCCCGCGCCGGGCCGCCTCCTGTACCGGGATCGCATCGCTTACGCCGCCATCAAGGTAGTTGATGCCGTCAAGCATCGCGCCGCTACGATAGAAGCCAGGAATGGCGCTGGAGGCGCGAATAATATCCAGCCAGTTCTCTTTTAACGGCGAAAAGTAGCCCGGCGTATAGTCATCGCTGCGGCTGGCGCACATCCAGAATGATTTTCCGCTGTCGAACAGGCGCGAGGCGTTGTCCATGGCCAGCGGCATTTTGCTGGCGGTGGACTCCAGCAGCCAGTCGAGATCGATAAGATTGCCCCCGCGCACAAAGCGCAGCGGATCGAAAAATTCTCGCGAGGTGGTGTAGCGCATGATCACTTTGCGAGCATAACCGGGCTGGTTACAGACATAGGAAGAGAGATTCTGCGCCCCGGCGGAGGTGCCGAAGTAAAAATCGAAAGGGTTAAACTGCGCACGCATAAATTCGTCAAGCACCCCGGCCGTGAAGATACCGCGCTGCCCACCCCCCTCGCAGACCAGCGCGAGCGGACCCGGGCGAAAGGGTTTAATCGCCAGTGGCGCAATATTGCCGAGCGTAACGGGTATTCGCTGTCCCACCTCTGCTTCCCTTTTTTAATTATTGGGTAAGGCACAGTAACGCATATTTTCGCTGTGTCTGAAACCGGAAAAGCCAGTCACAAGGACTGGCTTTACGTTATTTATTCCGTATTGACCGGCTTACCGGTTAACAACTGCTACGGACGACGACGTCCAGTGAACAGGCTGACCAGGAACAGAACAATACCGACTACGAAGACGATTTTCGCTGCGCCTGCAGCCGTACCTGCCAGTCCGCCGAAACCCAGAGCGGCGGCAATTAACGCGATTACCAGAAATATAATGCCCCAACGAAACATAAGCCTCTCCTTAACCATAGTTAATGTCGACCGCTATATGTGGACGCAAGTTGCCCACGCGATATCTACATGTGTAATTCTTATTTCGCCTTCTGGCCTCAGCCAGAAGGACGAATCTTGATTATTTATTTCGCTTTCAGATCGTTTTTAACGCTTTTCACGCCATCAACGGCTTTGGCGATGCTCTCAGCACGGTCGATCTGTGCCTGGGAGTCCACCGTACCGGAGAGCTGAACCACACCATCAGTGGTTTCAACTTTCACTTTACGTGATGGGACGATGTCATCCGCTAACAGTTTAGCTTTGATTTCGCTGGTCGTTGCAGTATCGCCCGCATAGCCTTTAGCTGACTTTTCATGGCCGTCACGCACATGGAGTTTGTCGCTGACCGAGGAGACACCCTCAACCCCTTTCGCCACTTTCACAGCCTGTTCGGCCTGAGCCTGGCTTTCTACAAAACCACTTAGCGTGACAACGGCTTTTTCCGTTTCTACGGAGATGTCGGTGCTCTTAATATTTTCGTCATCCACCAGAGCCGCTTTCACTTTTGCTGTGATAGCACTGTCATCCATGAAATTACCGACTTTATTCATAGAGCTATCGATTTTTTCACCTGCGCTGTGAGCAGAATTTTGCGCTTTGTCCGTGGTGGTCTCTTCCGCCAGCGCGGAGCCACTCACCAGGGCAGTGCCCAGCATTACGGCCAGCAGGGTTTTATTAATCTTCACACTTTTCATATTCATCGATGTAATTCCTGTAGTTTGCTCATCATTTGAGCGACAAATATCCCTACAAACTAGTCTTTAATATTGCGAATAAACACAAGATGAGGATGAGAGGCTTATCAACACGCATTGAACAGAGCTATCATCCGCGCCCGGTGTTAAACACTGAGTTAAATATAGATCATGATTTGCGTGTCGCTTTCAAAACAGGGCAAAAATTAAGCAACAGAATAGAAATAATGTTGATTTAAGAACATTCCGCAAGGAGTTAATAAGGCAGGAAATTAAGCAGAGCACGGCGGGCGCCGTGCTCTGAAGGGAGATTAATGTTCGCGGGTTTTGCGGAACACCACGTCCGGATAACGCTCTTGCGTCAGGTTCAGGTTGACCATGGTCGGCGCGATATAGGTAAGGTTGTCGCCGCCGTCCAGCGCCAGCTGCACTTCGTTCTTGCGCTTAAACTCTTCGAATTTCTTCACGTCAGCGCATTCAACCCAGCGCGCGGTCGCCACGTTTACCGATTCGTAAATGGCTTCCACGTTGTATTCGCTCTTCAGACGGGCAACAACGACGTCAAACTGCAGCACGCCCACCGCGCCCACGATCAGATCGTTGTTGGCGATAGGACGGAAGACCTGCACGGCGCCCTCTTCCGAAAGCTGCACCAGCCCTTTCAGCAGCTGCTTCTGCTTCAGCGGGTCGCGCAGGCGAATACGGCGGAACAGCTCAGGGGCGAAGTTCGGAATACCGGTGAACTTCATCATCTCGCCCTGGGTAAAGGTATCGCCAATCTGGATGGTGCCGTGGTTGTGCAGACCGATAATATCGCCCGGATAAGCCTCTTCAACGTGGGAACGGTCGCCCGCCATAAAGGTCAGGGCATCGGAGATCACCACGTCTTTGCCAATACGCACCTGGCGCAGCTTCATGCCCTTCTCATATTTGCCGGACACCACGCGCATAAAGGCTACGCGGTCGCGGTGTTTCGGGTCCATGTTGGCCTGAATTTTAAAGACGAAACCGGTGAACTTCTCTTCCTGGGCTTCTACTTCACGGGTGTCGGTTTTACGCGGCATCGGCTGTGGAGCCCACTCCACCAGTCCGTCCAGCATATGATCTACGCCAAAGTTACCCAGCGCGGTACCAAAGAAGACCGGGGTAATTTCACCGCTCAGGAACAGCTCCTGGTCAAACTCGTGGGAGGCGCCCTGCACCAGCTCCAGCTCGTCGCGCAGCTGGGCGGCCAGCTCTTCGCCCACTGCCGCATCCAGCTCCGGGTTATCCAGGCCTTTTACAATGCGCACTTCCTGGATGGTATGGCCTTTACCGGTCTGATAGAGGTAGGTCTCATCTTTATAGAGGTGATATACGCCCTTGAAGAGCTTGCCGCAGCCAATCGGCCAGGTGATGGGGGCGCAGGCGATCTTCAGCTCGTTTTCCACTTCATCCATCAGCTCCATCGGATCGCGGATGTCGCGGTCCAGTTTGTTCATAAAGGTGATGATGGGCGTATCGCGCAGGCGGGTTACTTCCATCAGCTTGCGGGTACGATCCTCAACCCCTTTCGCGGCATC
>DKMV01000104.1:4976-5835 GCA_002469605.1 Leclercia sp. UBA7405 | reverse complement strand
CATATCTTTCAGCTCGCCCGGATGCTTACCGGTTTCCAGCACCATTTTCGCCGAGCCCATCACCGCCTGCGCGGCAAATTTATAGGCCTGCGCGCGCGGCATTCCGCCCAGTACGGCCGCATCGGCCATCGCTTCGATAAACATAAAGACATAGGCTGGCGCAGAGCCGCTGACCCCCACAACCGGGTGGATCATTCCTTCGGCAATCACCTCCGCTTCGCCAAAGCAGCGGAAGATATTCACCACGTCGGCAATATCCTCTGAGGTCACCAGCGCGTTAGGGGTAATGGAGGTCATGCCGGCATTTACCATGGACGGCGTATTGGGCATGGCGCGAACGATTTTGCGGTCGTGGCCCAGCGCGCGCGCCAGCTGATCCAGGGTGACGCCAGCGGCAATAGAGACCACCACCGTCTCTTTGTTAAAGCTGGAGGTGACGTCGCTCAGCACTTTTACCATGATGTTTGGCTTTACCGCGCCGAAGACGATATCGGCAACCTGCGCCACTTCCTGCGCGCTCTGGGCGGCATTCACGCCATATTCATCGTGCAGGGCGGCAACTTTATCCGGCGAGGGGGTATAGACCCAGATCTGGCCTGGCTGCACCTGGCCGCTGGCAATCAGGCCGCCCAGAATCGCTTTGCCCATGTTGCCGCAGCCGATAAAACCGATTTTCTTCTCCATTACATCTCCCTCTTATCTACTTTGTTATAAGTGTGGAGGGGTAGCTTAACGCGGATCTTTACGCAGTGCTAAAGCTTCCGCCTCATCCGTTGCTTTGCCTCACGGGAAAAGCAGGCGACAATAAGGCCTGACATCGAAAGGAGAGAACATGGCGATTTGGGTGGATGCGGATGCG
>DKMV01000104.1:0-4848 GCA_002469605.1 Leclercia sp. UBA7405 | reverse complement strand
TGTCCGAATGTAATTAAAGAGATCCTTTTTCGTGCGGCCGAGCGGGTACAGATGCCGCTGACGCTGGTGGCAAACCAGAATCTGCGGGTGCCGCCGTCGCGCTTTATTCGCGCCATGCGCGTACCGGCAGGTTTTGACGTGGCCGATAACGAAATCGTGCGCCTGTGCAGCCCGGAAGACCTGGTGATTACTGCCGATATTCCCCTGGCGGCAGAGGTGCTCGAGAAAGGAGCGGCGGCCCTCAACCCGCGCGGCGAGCGCTACTCGGTGGCTACAATCCGCGAAAAGCTGACGATGCGAGATTTTATGGACACCATGCGCGCCAGCGGCGTGCAGACCGGTGGGCCAGACAGCCTCTCCCAGCGCGATCGCCAGCAGTTCGCCGCCGAGCTGGATAAATGGCTGCTGGAGGTAAAGCGCCGCCAGAGTTAACCCTTTCGCCTGGCCGGATCGTGCTGGCGGGGTTGTCAGCCCCCGCCGCGATCGGGTATGGTGTGCGCATTCATCTGTGCAATCATTTCTTTACAGCTTGATTCCTAGCTTTTTAAGGAGTTAAGAGGGTTTTTGTAATTATTTATTTACAGTTACTTCTGTACTAGCTTAATGGTATCATCAGACTCTTTTCGACTTTTCGCACCGCGCATTTGCGACCTCAAGGGGAACTCCTGGTTATGACCCAGCCTATTTTTTTAATTGGCCCCCGCGGCTGTGGCAAAACGACCGTCGGGCATGAACTGGCGCGCCTGTGCGGCAGCGTTTGCATCGATACCGACAGCTGGCTGCAGACCCACGCTGGCAAAAGTATCGCCGACATCGTGGAGGAGGAGGGCTGGGAGAGCTTCCGCGCCCGTGAAACGGCGGCGCTTGAAGCGGTAGCGGCCAGCCCGGCCGTGATTGCCACCGGCGGTGGAATTATCCTCGCCCCTTATAATCGCCAGTTTATGCGTGAAAAGGGGATGGTTATCTATCTCAACGCGCCTGTCCCGGTGCTGGTTGAACGTCTGGAAGCTTTTCCGGAAGAGGGGCAGCGCCCGACGCTGACCGGTAAACCCATCAGCGAAGAGGTGAGTGAGGTGCTGGCAGAGCGTGACGCCCTCTACCGTGAAGCGGCACACCATATTGTGGATGCGTCGCGCTCGCCGGCAGAAGTGGCACAAAATATTGCTAGCGTGCTGCGTTTGGCTTGCGCCAGCTAACTGATGTCTATACTGATAGTTCACCCTGACAAAAAGGACGAACTATGCCAACCAGACCTCCCTATCCTCGTGAAGCCCGCATCGTTGCCGTAGAGAAAGGCGCCGCGGGTCAAACTGTTACCTGGTATCAGCTGCGCGCCGACCATCCGAAGCCCGACTCGCTTATCAGCGAGCACAACACGGAGCAGGAAGCGCTGGATGCAAAACGCCGTTACGAAGATCCGGAAAAGGAGTAAATAAATTCCGAAAGAGAGAATTACGCTAGCGGAATCACATTTATTGACGCCTTGAATAGTTAAGCAGAGGTTAATATCACGTTATAACAGTGACATCCTCGCAGGCACCCGGATCTTTACATTCCGGCCAGCGAAACAGCTGCTACGCTAAATCGCTGTTCATCTCTGAATAGCGAGCTGCGCAGCGTTGTAAGCCTGTGCCTGTGTCAAAGCAGTGGAAGTGAAGAAAGGCGAGAACGATGAAGGCGACCCTGGCGATTCTCACGATCGGCGTTGTTCCGGTGAGTGAGGTGCTACCGCTCTTAACCGAGCATATCTCTGAACAACAAATCACCCATCACAGCCTGCTGGGCAATATGTCCCGGGAAGAGGTGATGGAAACCTACCGGATCGAACCTGGCGATGATTGCCTGCCGGCAATGTTAAGCGACGGTAAACAAGCGGATCTTTCCCGACAGAAGATCGCGCGCGATCTGCAGGGCGTTGTTGAAGTACTCGATAATCAGGGCTATGACGTGATCCTGCTGATGAGCACCGCCGCCATTTCCGGGCTGGCTGCGCATAATGCGATCCTGCTTGAACCCACCCGTATTATCCCCCCCCTGGTGGCCTCCATTGTGGATGGCCATCAGGTTGGGGTGATTGTTCCTGTTCCCGAGCTGCTCAATGAGCAGGCCCGTAAGTGGCATATGCTGCAAAACGCGCCGCTGTTTGCCATGGCGAACCCATTCCGGGACAGCGAATCCAGATGGATCGAGGCCGGACGAGAGCTTCTGGCGCGTGGCGCTGACGTGATTATGCTCGATTGCCTCGGTTTTCATCAGCGCCATCGCGATCTGTTACAAAAGGCGCTGGATGTCCCCGTTTTATTATCAAACGTACTGGTGGCGCGGCTTGCATCGGAGCTGCTGGTGTGATGATTTTGCGTGACAGGCAGGGAGTCTGCCCCCTATATTGAATTAACATCCAAAACAATAAGGGACAGCCCATGCTTCAAAGTAATGAGTACTTTTCCGGTAAAGTGAAGTCCATTGGATTTACCAGCAGCATCACCGGTCGCGCCAGCGTCGGCGTGATGGCGGAAGGGGAGTATGCCTTCGGAACGGCAGAGCCCGAAGAGATGACCGTCGTAAGCGGTTCACTGAAAGTATTGTTACCGGGTGAAACGGAGTGGAAAGTTTATGACGCCGGGCAGGTGTTCAACGTGCCGGGCCACAGCGAGTTCCATCTGCAGGTTGCCGAGCCCACTTCCTATCTTTGTCGCTACCTCTGAGTATTATGACCTCTCCCGCCCGGGAGAGGTCAACGCACTATTTAACGCTGTGCTTCCCCACCCAGCCCTTCGACCAGACTCTGAATCAGCGCGGCTAATTCGCCCGTCATCAAAATAAAGTCAGCATCAAAGCGCCCGGCGGCATCTTCTCTGTCGATATCGTCGTTCTGATCGCGCAGTTCATCGGCAAACTTCAGCCGCTTCACGGAGCCGTCGTCGCAGATCATAAACTGGATCCGCTGCTGCCAGTCGAGCGCCAGCTTGGTTACCAGCTTGCCCGCTTCGATATGCACGGCGATCTCATCGCTCACCAGATCCTGTTTTTTCGCGCGGATCACGCCGCCATCTTCAAGAATGGCCTTCAGTTCGGCTTCGTCCAGCAGCTGGAAACCCTGCGGCACGGTGCCGCTGCGAACCCATTCGGTGAGGGTCAGCTCGATCGGATTTTCCATGGTCAGCGGCACAACCGGCAGCGAGCCCAGGCTTTTACGCAGCAGCGCCAGGGTGTCTTCGGCTTTTTTGGCGCTGGCACAGTCGACGATGATCAGGCCATTTACCGTATCTATCCACATCATCGTCTGGCTGAAGCGGCTAAAGGCGCGCGGCAGCAGGGAGTGCAGCACTTCGTCTTTCAGAGAGTCTTTTTCGGTTTTCTTCAGCTTGCGGCCCTGTTCGGCTTCCAGCTTACCGATCTTCGCTTCCAGCGCCTGCTTCACCACCGGCGACGGCAGGATCTTCTCCTCCTTGCGGGCGCAAATGATGATTTGACCATTGGTGGTGTGGGTCAGCGCATCGCTCTGAGAGCCCATCGGCGGTACCCATCCGGTTTTGGCCATATCCTGGCTGCCGCACGGGCTAAAGGTATAAAGGGCTAACTGTTTTTCCATCTCATCTGCGCGCAGCGGCACGTCGCGGCTGAGACGGTAAACCATCAAATTTTTGAACCACAGCATGATAATTTCCACGGCCTTGTCGTTAAATGCAGCGGGCATGATAACGAATTGTCGCATCGCTTGCATTGCTAATCGGGGAGCGTGCCTCTACGCTTCTGATAAACAAAATAATGAGGAACGGCATGTGCGTATTGGTATTGATTTAGGCGGAACCAAGACTGAGGTTATTGCGCTGGGCGAGCAGGGGGAGCAGCTGTTCCGCCATCGCCTGCCTACTCCTCGTGATGATTACCAGCAAACGATAGAGACCATCGCCACCCTGGTGGAGATGGCAGAAAAGGCCACCGGCCAGACCGGCACCGTAGGGATGGGCATCCCCGGCTCGATCTCGCCCTATACCGGCGTGGTGAAAAATGCGAACTCCACCTGGCTTAACGGCCAGCCGTTCGACAAAGATTTAAGCAGGCGCCTTAACCGGGAAGTGCGGCTGGCGAACGACGCCAACTGCCTGGCGGTCTCCGAGGCTATCGACGGTGCGGCAGCCGGCGCGCAGACCGTCTTTGCGGTGATTATCGGTACCGGCTGCGGCGCCGGCGTGGCCTTTAATGGCCGGGCGCATATCGGCGGTAACGGTACGGCGGGCGAGTGGGGGCACAACCCTCTGCCGTGGATGGATGAAGATGAGCTGAAATACCGCGCCGAAGTGCCCTGTTATTGCGGCAAACAGGGCTGTATCGAAACCTTTATTTCAGGAACGGGCTTTGCTACCGATTACCGGCGTCTGAGCGGCCATCCGCTGAAGGGCAACGAAATTATGCGGCTGGTGGAGGAGCAGGATCCCGTCGCCGGGCTGGCCATGAGCCGCTACGAGCTGCGTCTGGCTAAATCACTGGCGCATGTTATTAACATTCTCGATCCGGACGCGATCGTGCTGGGCGGCGGCATGAGTAACGTTGATCGTCTGTACGCCACCGTCCCGCAGCTGGTGAAACAGTGGGTCTTCGGCGGCGAGTGCGAAACGCCGATCCGCAAAGCGGTGCACGGCGACTCCAGCGGCGTGCGCGGCGCGGCCTGGCTATGGCCGGAGTAACAGCAAAACGGAAACCTGAGTTTAGTGTTTATCTCCTCTCCCTGTGGGAGAGGGGCAGGGTAAGGGCATCAGGCCGTACCCACTCTCAACTACTCACCGCAAAGGCCTTATCCAGCCTGCTGTAGCCCAGACCATTCACCTTTCTCACCTTGATCTGCAC
>DKMV01000175.1 GCA_002469605.1 Leclercia sp. UBA7405 | reverse complement strand
CATCGTCGACTTCGACGTCGGCCTGCGTAACCTCGACCTGATCATGGGTTGCGAACGTCGCGTCGTATATGATTTTGTTAACGTTATTCAGGGCGATGCCACGCTTAACCAGGCGCTGATTAAAGATAAGCGCACGGAAAATCTTTATATCCTGCCAGCTTCCCAGACCCGCGACAAAGACGCACTCACCCGTGAGGGGGTGGAAAAAGTGCTCGATGAGCTGAAAAAGATGGAGTTCGATTTCATCGTCTGCGACTCTCCGGCGGGTATCGAAACCGGCGCCCTGATGGCGCTGTACTTCGCGGATGAAGCTATCATCACCACCAACCCTGAAGTCTCTTCCGTACGCGACTCCGACCGCATTCTGGGTATTCTTGCCTCGAAATCCCGCCGGGCGGAAAATGGCCAGGATCCTATTAAGGAACACCTGCTGCTCACCCGCTACAACCCGGGCCGCGTCAGTAAAGGTGACATGCTGAGCATGGAAGACGTGCTGGAGATCCTGCGCATTAAGCTGGTCGGCGTTATCCCGGAAGATCAGTCCGTGCTCCGGGCCTCCAACCAGGGTGAACCTGTCATCCTCGACGCCAACGCCGACGCGGGTAAAGCCTATGCTGATACCGTGGACCGTCTGCTTGGTGAAGAACGTCCTTTCCGCTTCATTGAAGAAGAGAAGAAAGGTTTCCTCAAACGCCTGTTCGGAGGATAAGTTATGGCATTACTGGACTTTTTTCTCTCGCGGAAAAAAAGCACCGCCAATATCGCAAAAGAGCGACTGCAAATTATCGTGGCGGAACGTCGCCGCAGCGACGCTGAGCCGCACTATCTGCCTCAGCTGCGTAAAGACATTCTGGAAGTGATTTGTAAATACGTGCAGATCGACCCGGAAATGGTCACGGTACAGCTGGAGCAAAAGGACGGGGATATCTCGATTCTGGAGCTCAACGTCACCCTGCCGGAAGCGGAAGAGTCACGTTCGTAATCTGTCATGCCGGGTAGCATCACGCCTGCCCGGCAGACTGTTTTAACTAGCGCGGATATTCCGCCAGCAACACCTTCAGGCGATCGGCCATCAGTTCCCCACGCCAGCCTGCAACCAGCTCCGGCAGTCCGTTTTGCGGCTTCAGCATCCAGTGCCAGTTTAACAGCTGGTTGATCTGACGACGCGATGCCAGCAGCTCGGCGCTCAGTTTGCTCTCTGCCGCCACCTCCTGCACCAGCGCCTTAATATCTTTAAACGCTTTGCGATAGCCCGGCATATCCATCAGGTTCAGCAGCGGCTCGGGCAGCTCCTCCTCCGGGATCTGCTGCGCTTTTTCTACCAGCGCCAGCAGGGTTTTGCCGTGATAGCGGATCTCGCTGCCGGAAAGGCCAATGCTGTCCAGCTCTCCGAGCGTGCCCGGCATATAGCGCGCCACGCCCCAGAGATGCTCTTCACGCACCACGAAGTTAACCGCCAGATCGCGCTCGCGCGCTTTACGCAGGCGCCAGTCCGCCAGCAACTGCAGGCAGGCCAGCTGGCGGGTACGCAGCTGGGAAGCGTTATTGATATCGCGCCAGGCCTCTTTCGGATCGGTGGTCTCCTGACGGCGCAGCTGCGTCATCCGGCACTCGTCCTGCGCCGCCGCCAGCCAGCCGGAGGCGTCCGCCTCTTTCATCAGCTGTCCGGCGATGGGCAGCAGATAGAAGACGTCTGCCGCCGCATAATCGAGCTGACGCTCCGTCAGCGGACGTGCCAGCCAATCGGTACGGGATTCGCTCTTATCGATAACCAGCCCGGTGTACTCCTCCACCATTGCGGCAAAGCCCCAGGAGAGCGGGCGACCAGAAAAGGCGGCCAGGATTTGGGTGTCGATCAGCGGCTGCGGCATGATGCCGAAGGTATTAAGGAAAACTTCCAGATCTTCACTACCGGCATGCAGGTATTTGGTGACGGCGGTATCGAGCAGCAGGTCGCGCAGCGGCGCCCAGTCGGTAATGCCCAGCGGGTCAATCAGCGCGACGCGCTTGCCGTCGTACATCTGGATCAGACCCAGCTGCGGATAGTAAGTGCGGGTCCGGACAAACTCGGTATCCAGAGCGACAGCGGGCGCGTCGCGCGTGACGTCGCACAGGGAGGCCAGTTCGTCGTTGGTGGTGATCATCTGGTAATTCAAATCATTTTCTCTTTGGTTTGCGCCCATAAAAAAACGCTGGCCCGGCCAGCGTTGTGGGATGACTAACACGAAGCTTAAGCCTTATTGTCTACTCTGGCACGCGCTTCGTCACGTAATTCTCGTCGTAATATCTTTCCGACGTTGGATTTTGGCAGCTCATCGCGAAACTCCACCAGTTTCGGCACCTTATAGCCGGTAAGCTGGCGACGGCAGAAGGTAATCAGCGCCTCTTCGGTGAGCGACGGATCTTTTTTCACCACAAAAATCTTCACCGTTTCGCCGCTGCTGCCCGCCGGCACGCCGACGGCGGCCACCTCCTGCACCCCGTTGTGCTGCATCACCACATCTTCGATCTCGTTCGGATAGACGTTAAAGCCGGAGACCAGGATCATATCTTTTTTGCGATCGACAATGCGCAGGAAACCTTCGTCGTCCATTACCGCGATATCGCCGGTGTGCAGCCAGCCATCTTTAATGATCTCATCGGTGGCATCCGGACGCTGCCAGTAGCCCAGCATCACCTGCGGGCCGCGCACGCAAAGCTCGCCCGGCTCGCCGTGGGGCACCTCGCGGTTTTCATCGTCCACCAGCTTCGCCTCGGTAGAGGGGACCGGCAGGCCGATGCTGCCG
>DKMV01000286.1 GCA_002469605.1 Leclercia sp. UBA7405 | reverse complement strand
CTCTTCGTTCACCACCACAAAACCGTCGTCGCGCTTGTGCATGGCGCCGCTCGGGCAGACCTTGGTGCAGGCCGGATCCTCGCAGTGGTTACATGAGATGGAGAGATAATAGGCGAAGACGTTCTGCTGCCAGACGCCGTTATCCTCCTGCCAGTCGCCCCCGGCGTATTCATAAATCCGGCGGAAGCTCACGTCCGGCGTCAGGTCTTTATAATCCTTGCACGCAAGCTCGCAGGTTTTGCACCCGGTGCAGCGGCTGGAATCAATGAAAAATCCATACTGTGTGCTCATCGGTTACTCCTTATACCTTTTCGATCTGCACCAGGTTGGTGTGCTGCGGGTTCCCCTTCGCCAGCGGCGAGGGACGATGGGTGGTGAGCGTATTCATGCAGGCACCGTGGTCAATACGATCGCCGTTCATGTCAGCCATATGCCAGGCCCCCTGGCCCATGGCGCTGACGCCGGGCATAATGCGCGGCGTGACTTTTGCCGCAATGCGGACTTCGCCGCGATCGTTAAAGACCCGCACTATGTCGCCGTTAGCAATGCCGCGCGCTTTCGCATCCATCGGGTTGAGCCACACCTCCTGACGGCAGGCAGCCTGCAGCACATCCACGTTGCCGTAGCTGGAGTGGGTACGCGCCTTAAAGTGGAAGCCAAACAGCTGGAGCGGGTAGTGGTCGCGGGCGGGATCGTCCCAGCCCTCAAAGGTAGGGGCATAGATCGGCAGCGGGCTGATGGTTTCGTCTTTTGCCAGCTCCCAGCTCTGGGCGATATCCGCCAGCCTGCTGGAGTAGATCTCGATTTTACCCGACGGGGTTTTCAGCGGATTAGCGGCCGGATCCTCGCGGAATTTTTTGTAGGCCACAAAGTGGCCGTTGGGATCCCGGCGTTTGTAAATTCCCATCTTCTTCAGCTCATCGTAAGAGGGGAGCTGCGGATCTTTGGCCACCATCTTCGCATAGAGATACTGCAGCCATTCGGCCTGGGTGCGCCCTTCGGTGAAGCGCTCATAGACGTCCGGACCAAGGCGTCTGGCCACCTCGCTCATGATCCAATAGATAGGTTTACGTTCAAATTTCGGGGTGGTAACGGGCTGCAGGAAAATGAGATACCCCATATTTCCGGCGTAGTCGTTTGGAATGATATCTTCCTGCTCGACGGTCATTAAATCCGGCAGCAGCAGGTCGGCATATTTCGCCGATGAGGTCATAAAGTTGTCGATCACCACGATCGTTTCGCACTTGGTTTCGTCCTGCAGGATCTCGTGGGTTTTATTGATATCCGAGTGCTGATTAATGAGGCAGTTCCCGGCATAGTTCCAGATGAACTTGATGGGCACGTCCAGCTTCTCTTTGCCACGCACCCCGTCGCGGGTGGCGGTCATCTCCGGGCCGCGGGCGATGGCGTCCGTCCAGCTGAAGCAGGAGATCTGCGTTTTAACCGGGTTCTCCGGCAGCGGCATACGCTCGATGGTGATGGTGTAGGTGGACTCACGGGCGCCGCTGTTGCCGCCGTTGATCCCTACGTTGCCGGTGAGGATCGGCAGCATGGCGATAGCGCGGGAGGTCAGTTCGCCGTTGGCCTGGCGCTGTGGGCCCCAGCCCTGGCAGATATAGGCCGGTTTCGCGGTGCCAATCTCCCGCGCCAGCTTCACGATCCGCTCGGCCGGTATGCCGGTGATGCGCGCCGCCCACTCCGGCGTTTTGGCCACACCGTCATCGCCCTGGCCCAGAATATAAGCCTTGTAATGGCCGTTGGCGGGTGCTCCTTCCGGCAGGGTTTTCTCGTCGTAACCGACGCAGTACTTATCCAGGAAGGATTGATCGATTAAATCTTCGTCGATCAACACCCAGGCAAGGGCGCTTACCAGCGCGGCGTCGGTGCCGGGACGAATAGGTATCCACTCATCTTCGCGTCCGGCGGCGGTATCGGTGTAGCGGGGATCGATGACGATCATGCGCGCATTTGAGCGTTCCCGCGCCTGTTCAAGAAAGTAGGTGATCCCGCCGCCGCTCATGCGGGTCTCCGCCGGGTTATTACCAAACATCACCACCAGCTTCGTGTTTTCGATGTCCGAGGTGCTGTTGCCGTCGTTGCTGCCGTAGGTGTAGGGCATGGCACAGGCGATCTGGGCGGTGCTGTAGGTGCCGTAATGGCTGAGAAAACCGCCGTAGCAGTTCATCAGGCGCGCTACCAGAGAGGCATAAGGGGAGGAGCGGGTAATATTGCCGCCGACAATGCCTGACGAATAGTTGATATAAACCGCTTCGTTACCGTATTTGTGCACCACCTCTTTCAGACTGGTGGCCATCATGTTCAGGGCTTCGTCCCAGCTGATGCGCTCAAATTTCCCCTCGCCGCGTTTACCCACGCGCTTCATCGGATAATTGAGGCGATCCGGATGGTTAATGCGTCTACGGATCGATCGGCCACGCAGGCAGGCGCGAACCTGGTGGTTGCCGTAAATATCTTCACCGGTATTGTCGGTTTCGACGCGCCACACTTCGTTGTCGCGCACGTGCAGGCGCAGGGCGCAGCGGCTACCGCAGTTGACGGAGCAGGCGCCCCATACCACTTTATCTGGCCCGGCCTGGGTTGCCTGCTGTACCGCCGCGGCGGCGCTGCGCAGGCCAAAAGGTAGGGAGAGTCCGCCAGCAGCTAAGGCAAGGGAACCGATAGCGGTGGATTTGACGAGATTTCGGCGGCTAATCCCGCCGCGACGATCGATATCAGACATGACTCACTCCATCGTTATTATTCTGCGAACAATTTCACGCCTGATGATTACCAGGCTAATGACGATGGGAGTGTTACCTGTTTAGGGGGAGAAAATCTTAATCCGTATCAAGTAAAGGGAGTTTACCCCGCCGGGGCGGGGCTATTTTACTGGGGTTCGGTGGGCGCATTATCCTGCGTCGCGGCGCCGCTTACCGGATAATTCCCGCTGCTGGTGCGGGTATAGATAATTTTGTAGCTGTCGTTGCCGCAGTGGCCAACCACCTGTGCGTCGGGCTGGTCGGTCTGATCGTTAGGCACGATATTTAGCGTGAAGCCTGAATCGGGTACGCCGTTATTGATAATGCGCTGTTGAATATCACTTTTAATGCGCTCGCAGGAATCAGGCGCCGCCAGCGCTGCCGGGGCAACACCTGCCAGCAGTAGTGCAGTAATCCAGGGTAACCTTTTCATAACCGCCTCCTTTAGCTCTGTGTGTAGCTATAATTTTAGCAGGCTTAGTGTAAATGGTTGTATTTACGAATATGATTGAGAATTATCTCCAGATTTCGGTGAACACAGTGAAGAAACTCGCAGCCGGTATGATCCTCACAGCGCTGCTGTCGGGGTGCGATAACGCCTCCGCGCCGCTCTCGTTTACGCCTGAGATGGCCAGTTTTTCTAATGAGTTCGACTTCGATCCCCTGCGCGGGCCGGTGAAAGATTTCAGCCAGACCCTGCTCAACGAAAAGGGGGAAGTGGCCAAGCGCGTCAGCGGCACCCTCTCTACCGAAGGCTGTTTCGACACCCTGGAGATCCACGACATTGAGTCCAATTCGGGCGTGGCGCTGGTGCTCAACGCCAATTTTTACCTTGATGCCGAAACCAGCCAGAAAAAATTGCGCCTGCAGGGGAAATGCCAGCTGGCGGAGCTGATGCCTTCAGGATTGTCCTGGGATACCAACGATGCCGGCTTTATCGTCAGCGCCCACGGCAAAGAGACGCAGGTGAATTACCGCTACGATACGGACGGCTATCCGCTGGGTAAAACCACTGTATCCGGGGAACAAAAGCTCTCAGTGTCGGCTAAGCCGTCGGCGGATCTGCGCAAGCGCATGGATTACACGGCAGTCAGCATGCTGAATGATAAAACCCTGGGCAACGTGAAGCAGTCCTGCGATTACGACAGGCATGATAATCCGGTGGAGTGTGAGCTGACGATTGTGGATGAGAGCGTAAAGCCGGTGCAGGAGCGTAAATACACCATCAAAAATACGATTGAATATTACTGAAGCACCGCGCAGAGGCCTGCGCGGTGAAAGGGCAGATGCGATTATGGCGTAATAGTGCGGCCGCTGCGGCGATCGAGGCAGCGCAGGGTGTTCGGCTCCCAGTAGGCATTCACGTTCGCGCTTTGCTGGCACTTATCGCGGGCGTCAAAGGCCACATCTTCTTTATCCCACTCTTTCTCTGCGCGGGTATTCACCTTGTGACGCAGGCTGCGGGTGTCGTTCCACTGCTCTTTATCCATGGCGGCATTCTGGCGGCTCTGGGCGCTGTCGCCGGATTCAATAATCAGCTTGCTGGTGTTGGCAGAGACCGGCGCGACGAATACCGCACCCAGCAGCGCCACCAGACAGAGGCCTGTACTCAGTTTCTTCATAACAAACTCCTTAAGGTGGCGACCCACCGCAGATTCAACAACCATCCATGTGAGGGTTAGCCCACAACAGGTGTGTGGAAAGGTTCCCTTCAGACTGCGGTATGATAACTCAACCTTAATCAAACGACGTTAAATATGTTTAAAACCACTCTGCTCTTTTTTGTGACCGCGCTTTGCGAAATCCTCGGCTGCTTTTTGCCCTGGCTATGGCTCAAGCGCGGCGGTTCGATCCTCCTGCTGATCCCCGCGGCAGTGGCCCTGGGGCTGTTTGTCTGGCTGCTGACCCTGCATCCGGCGGCCAGCGGCCGGGTCTATGCAGCCTATGGCGGCGTCTATGTCTGTACCGCCCTTATCTGGCTGCGGGTGGTGGACGGGGTGAAACTTACCCCCTACGACTGGGCCGGTGCCGCCGTTGCGCTCTGCGGCATGCTGATTATTGTGGCGGGATGGGGGCGCGCCTAGGCGCCTCTTTTTTGTGATCTGCCGGGGATTTTTTAATAGTTATACTTGTATGGTAGTAGGGTGAGTGCGTAAATTTCCTGCATCACAATGAAGATGTAAGGAACCGAAAAATGAAGATTGTTGGTGCTGAAGTTTTTGTCACCTGCCCAGGGCGTAATTTTGTCACTCTTAAAATCACGACCGACGACGGACTCGTCGGGCTCGGTGATGCCACCCTCAATGGCCGCGAACTCTCTGTTGCCTCGTACCTGAAAGATCACCTCTGCCCGCAGCTGATCGGTCGCGATGCGCACCGTATCGAAGATATCTGGCAGTTCTTCTATAAAGGCGCCTACTGG
>DKMV01000245.1:9911-10436 GCA_002469605.1 Leclercia sp. UBA7405 | reverse complement strand
AGGCCAATCACATCGCGCAGCGGGCGTGAAAGCCAGCGGCGGATGATCCATACGAACAGCATGGCAAAAAGCGCCGAGAGAACGACGCCGGCAAGCAGGAAACGGTCGCGCAGGCTGGTCACGTCGGCCAGCAGTACGCTTTTGTCCACCTCGCCCACGATGGTCCAGTTCCAGCCCGGAAGCGGTGTCCAGGCCATAATCAGCGTGCGGCCATCCGGGCTCTGACGCTCCAGGGTGCCGGATTGATCTCCTAACAGTTGCTGTTGTACGCCGTTATCCCACTTCGGCAGTTGCCCCTCTTCGGCGCTATGGAACAGGTATTGCCCGTGATTTTTGCCGTTGCTGCGGTCCAGCACGAAGAAGTGGCCGCTCTCGCCCAGACGGCGGCTGAGGATCTTCTCACGCATGACGTTCCACGAGTGGGTAATATCCACCCCGACGAAGATAATGGCGATCACCTCTCCGCCCGCATCTTTTACCGGCTGATACTGGGTGATATAGCGTTTGCCAAACAGCAGGGCGAGG
>DKMV01000245.1:0-9620 GCA_002469605.1 Leclercia sp. UBA7405 | reverse complement strand
TGCAGCTCCGTCTCGCCGCCCTTTAGCAACGGGACGTTCTGGCCGTTAATGGTACGGGTCTGGCTGGCGTCAACGCTCAGCGGCTGCGGCAAAAAGGTGGTGAACAGGCGGGTATAACTTTCCACCTCTTCGGTGAGGCTGGTATCGAACATCTGCACCATATCCACCACGCCGGTAGACTGGTTATGCAGATCTTCTATAGCCAGCGATTCGAGTTTTTGACTGGTGTTATAGCTCAGGAGAAAAGTGAATAGCAGAAAGAGTGTGGCAACACTCAAGCCGGTAAGCAGCGATAGCTTGGTGCCCAGACCTGCACGGCGAAAAAAGGTGATCATAAATTGCTCATTGTTGAAAAGGTATCGCTTTTCAACGGCAGAGCGGGGATAACATTTATCCGGTTTATGTAACAAAATGTTACACGCATGTCTCGCGATAGTAACGACAAGGATACAAGAATTGTAAATATTAAAAAGCCACTATTTATTAGTGGCTTTTTATAGAGGTTTTTCAGGCGTAGAGGATAGCCTGAACCTGCCAGCGATCCACATGGCTCTCTTCCTGCATGCGGATAATGCGATACCAGGAAGCGCCCTGCTCATCGGCCTTAAGTGCAATGACGCGCTCTATATCCTGTACGCTCCCTGCAATATTATTCACAGAGATCAAGCCAATTTCATTTAACCCGGTAACACAATCAGCGCTGGCAAAATCGGCTGACTGCGCGGTCGTGCTCACCAGACCGGCGGAGAGCAACAGAGAGGTCAAAGCAAGAGATTGTTTCATTGTCAGCTCCATGTTACGTGTCCCCGGCGGTCGCCGGGCAATCCTTCGCAAATAAACTCGTTTCCTTTGGCATAGCCTCGGAGTCTATTGTGGACAGGTAAACGTCTATGGACGCAAAGCAGTGTAAATAGCGTTTAAATAACGCCTGTTATTTCCGATACAAAATGGCCTGTGAATACCATTGTCCGGCAATAATAGTTTCATCAATTAAGATGATGACGTAGTAATCAGCCTGGGCTGCGGCGGCTTTCGCTTTAATCGCTTCCTCCACATCCATTGGGGAGCCGTGCTCAACTGCGGTGACGGTTCCTATACGCTGTAATCCTTCCGTCTGATTACGGCGAATTTCCTGAGGATGGTCGGCAACGGGTGGAGCCGGTTGCGGTGTACCCTGCAACAGGCTGCATCCTGCCGTCAGCAGCACCAGCAATAAAACAGCAAATCTGCGCATAACCATATTCGTTTCCTGATAGCAATAGTGTAGATGTCTGTTAATTTCATTTTGGGATAATGTTCCCAAACTGTTAGCTGTCGCGTACATTTCGAATGAAAATAGCGTGAAAGCGTAAGCCACTTCTCAACATTATGAATCACCCTGCGGGCTAAGGATCGACAATGATTGAACTTAAAACAGAGCAGCTTGGAAACCATAAGGTTTTACATGCGTTTCCGGCGGGAGCGGGGGAGCAGCCCTTGCCCGCGGTGATCTTTTATCACGGCTTTGCCTCATCCAGTCTGGTCTACAGCTACTTTGCCGTGGCGCTGGCGCAGGCCGGCTTTCGCGCGGTAATGCCCGACGCCCCGGATCACGGGGCGCGCTTCGCCGGGGATGAGCAGGCGCGTGCAGGGCAATTCTGGCCCATTCTGTACGGTAACCTGGTGGAATTCGCCGGGCTGCGGGATGCCCTCTGCGAGACCGGGCTGGTGGCGGATGAACGTTTAGCGGTGGCGGGAGCCTCAATGGGCGGCATGACCGCCCTCGGCATTATGACGCATCACCCGGAGGTCAAATGTGTGGCAAGCCTGATGGGATCGGGTTACTTCACCTCCCTTGCCCGCACGCTATTTCCCCCACAGGATGACCTTTTTAATACCGCTCTGGCTCCGCTGGCAGAGTGGGAGGTGTCCCATGCCCTGCCGCGGCTGGCCGATCGCCCGCTGTTGTTGTGGCACGGAGAGGCGGATGATGTGGTGCCGGCGATAGAGACCTTCCGTTTACAGCAGGCCTTACAGCATGCCGGGCTGGATAGCAATCTCACCTGCATATGGGAAGCGGGAGTACGGCACCGTATTACGCCAAAGGCGCTGGAGGCGACCGTCAGCTTCTTTCAACAGCACCTCTAGACGCGCAGCGCTTTCACGCCCTGATCTTCCAGTTTCTGGAGGATCTGTGGCTCGGCCTGCTTGCCGGTGATCACCAGGTTTATCTGCTCCGCGCGGCTGAATAGCATCCCGGCGCGCTCCCCCACTTTGCTGCTGTCTACCAGCACTACCAGTTTGCCAACCACGTTCAGCATCTTCTGCTCGGCCATGGCGGTCAGCATGTCTGTTTTATACAGCCCATCGGCGGTCAGGCCTTTGCCGCTGGTAAACATCCAGTGCCCGGCATACAGGCTGTTTTCGCTCTCCTGCGGGCTTAGGGTAATGGACTGGCTTTTATTGTACTGGCCGCCCATGATCACCACGCTTTCATGCTCCTGGTCGATGAGATAGTTCGCCAGCGGCAGATAGTTAGTAATGATCTGCACCGGCTTGCCGCACATTTCCCGGCCTAATAAAAACGCCGTGGAGCCACAGTTAATCACCACGCTCTCGCCTGGATTCACCAGCTGTGAGGCGGCCCTGGCGATGCGAACTTTCTCATCGTGATTCTGCGCCTGATGGATGTTCATCGGCGACCAGCGCGGCCGCTGCTGGGTGATGGCCTCTGCGCCATTGCGCACTTTTTTCAGTTTGCCGCTCTCATCAAGCTTATTGATATCGCGGCGTGCCGTGGCGGGAGAGACCCCCAGCCGCGAGATGACCTGTTCAACGGTAACGAACCCGGTTTGCGCCAGAAGTTCGAGCAAAATTTGATGACGCTGTGCTTCGGTCATGAGCTATTCCGAACAAAATTGATGTGAAAAGATGATATTTGAAATAGCCTGAAATTACTAAAAAATAATGGTATCGCCAGGCACCAGGCCTGGCGATAAGCTGCGGGTTACAGGAAAGATTTAAACGGCAGATCGGGCTCGATGGTGAAGCAGTCATCAAAGCCGCGAGGATAGTGATACTCAAAATTATCCTTATCCAGCGGCCAGGTGAACTTGCCGCCCACCTGCCAGATAAAGGGCTTAAAGCCGTACTTAAGCCGATCTTTTTTCATCTCCCACAGCACCCGAATCTCCTGCGGGTCGGCCTGGAAGTTTGACCAGATATCGTGGTGGAACGGGATCACTACTTTGGTATTGAGGGCTTCTGCCATGCGCAGAATATCGGCGCTGGTCATCTTATCGGTGATGCCGCGCGGGTTCTCACCGTAGGAGCCCAGCGCCACGTCAATCTGGTGCTCGTTGCCGTGCTTCGCATAGTAGTTGGAATAGTGCGAATCCCCGCTGTGGTACAGATTGCCACCCGGTGTTTTAAACAGATAGTTCACCGCGCGTTCGTCCATGCCGTCCGGCAGTACGCCCTCTGCCTTCTGGTCCGCCGGCAGGGTAATCAGGGCCGTACGGTCAAACGCATCCAGCGCGTGGATTTCAATATCTTTGATTTTCACTACATCGCCCGGCTTCACCACGATGCAGCGCTCTTTCGGTACGCCCCAGCCCATCCAGATATCCACGCAGGTTTGCGGGCCGATAAAGGGCACATCTGAGGCGCAGTTTTGCATCACGGCGGCGGCCACGTTCACATCAATGTGATCGTTATGATCGTGGGTTGCCAGTACGGCATCGATCTGACGAATGCCGAACGGATCGAGGACAAAGGGCGTGGTGCGCAGGTTCGGTTGCAGCTTCTGCACCCCCGCCATACGCTGCATCTGATGCCCTTTTTTCATCAGCGGGTTACCGTGGCTCTGCTTGCCGGTGCCGCACCAGAAATCGACGCAGACGTTGGCGCCACCCTGAGATTTCAGCCAGATCCCGGTACAGCCCAGCCACCACATGGCAAAGGTGCCAGGGGCGACCTGCTCTTGTTCAATCTCTTCATTCAGCCAGGTTCCCCATTCCGGGAAGGTGCTGAGGATCCATGATTCGCGGGTGATAGTGTTCACTTTACTCATTGCCAGACTCCCTCTTTCCATCATAAGTAATCATATCTTGATTCAATGTGATTTATATTGTCACCAACAAATCAGCATTGCAACGGGCATTTTGCAGTGCGGTTTGGTCAGTAAAGCCTATTTCTGATGCGTTACGCGTCGTTTCTTATGATTAATAAATCATTCAATATGTTGATATTTAATAAAATAATAAAAATATGGCGATTGAAATGAAAGTCATTACGGTATGAAGGGAAATAATTTGCGTGATGCGTCACAAATAATCAAATGCAATCTTGTGGTGATTATTTGTGATTAATAGAGTGGGGGCCTGATGTACGAACATTACGCAACGTACTGCCTTTATCGGAGAGTGTTATGGAGATCCTCTACAGCGTCTTTACCGTCTTTTTTAATCAGGTGATGACCAATGCCCCGCTGCTGCTGGGTATCGTGACCTGTCTTGGCTACATCCTGCTGCGCAAGAGCGTCAGCGTCATTATCAAAGGCACCATCAAAACCATCATCGGCTTCATGCTCCTTCAGGCGGGGTCCGGCATTTTAACCAGCACCTTTAAACCCGTCGTCGCCAAAATGTCCGAGGTTTACGGCATTAACGGCGCAATATCAGATACCTATGCATCAATGATGGCCACCATCGAACGCATGGGTGACGCCTACAGCTGGGTGGGATATGCCGTGCTGTTGGCGCTGGCGCTGAACATCATTTATGTCCTGCTGCGCCGTATTACGGGCATTCGTACCATCATGCTGACCGGCCACATCATGTTCCAGCAGGCCGGGCTGATCGCCGTCTTCTTCTACATCTACGGCTATTCAATGTGGACCACCATCATCTTTACGGCGGTACTGGTGTCGCTCTACTGGGGTATCACCTCCAACATGATGTTCAAGCCCACCCAGGAGGTCACCGATGGCTGCGGCTTCTCCATCGGCCACCAGCAGCAGTTCGCCTCCTGGATCGCCTATAAAGTCGCGCCCTACCTCGGTAAGAAAGAGGAGAGCGTGGAAGATCTCAAGCTGCCAGGCTGGCTGAATATTTTCCACGACAACATCGTCTCGACGGCGATTGTCATGACGATATTCTTCGGCGCAATTTTGCTCTCGTTCGGTATCGACGTGGTGCAGGCAATGGCGGGCAAAACCCACTGGACGATCTACATCCTGCAAACCGGTTTCCAGTTCGCGGTGGCGATTTTCATTATTACCCAGGGCGTGCGCATGTTCGTGGCTGAACTCTCCGAAGCCTTTAACGGCATCTCGCAGCGTCTGATCCCCGGCGCGGTTCTGGCGATCGACTGTGCGGCTATCTATAGCTTTGCGCCGAACGCCGTGGTCTGGGGCTTTATGTGGGGCACCATCGGCCAGCTGATCGCGGTTGGTATTCTGGTGGGCTGCGGCTCCTCCATTCTCATCATTCCCGGCTTTATCCCGATGTTCTTCTCCAACGCCACTATCGGCGTCTTTGCCAACCACTTTGGCGGCTGGCGTGCAGCGCTCAAGATCTGCCTGGTGATGGGGATGATTGAAATCTTCGGTTGCGTATGGGCGGTCAAGCTTACCGGCATGAGCGCCTGGATGGGGATGGCCGACTGGTCGATTCTGGCGCCGCCAATGATGCAGGGCTTCGCCTCTCTCGGCATCGCTTTTATGGCCGTCATCATCCTGATTGCCCTGGCGTATATGTTCTTCGCTGGCCGCTCGCTGCGGGCGGAAGAAGATGCGGAAAAACAATCAGCAGAAGTTTCTGCTCACTAAGGAGTTTTGACTATGACCGTACGTATTCTGGCTGTATGTGGTAACGGACAAGGAAGCTCCATGATCATGAAAATGAAAGTGGACCAGTTTTTAACCCAGTCAAACATTGACCACACGGTGAACAGCTGCGCGGTGGGTGAGTACAAAAGTGAACTGAACGGCGCAGATATCATCATCGCCTCTACCCATATCGCCGGTGAAATTAGCGTTACAGGCAATAAATATGTGGTGGGCGTACGCAACATGCTGTCGCCTGCGGATTTTGGCCCAAAACTGTTGGAGGTGATCAAAGAACACTTCCCGCAGGACGTGAAGTAAGGAGGCCCTATGAAACTCCGTGATTCGCTGGCAGAAAACCACTCCATTCTTTTGCAGGCCGAAGCCAGCACCTGGCAGGAAGCGGTAAAGCTGGGTGTCGATTTGCTGGTTAAGGCCGATGTTGTTGAGCCGCGCTATTACCAGGCCATTCTTGATGGCGTGGCGCAGTTTGGTCCGTACTTCGTGATTGCCCCTGGGCTGGCGATGCCGCATGGCCGCCCGGAGGAGGGGGTCAAAAAAACCGGATTCGCACTGGTCACCCTAAAAACCCCGCTGAACTTTAACCACGAAGATAACGATCCGGTCGATATCCTCATCACCATGGCGGCCGTTGATGCCAATACCCACCAGGAGGTGGGCATCATGCAGATCGTCAATCTGTTTGAAGATGAAGCCAATTTCGACCGTTTACGCGCCTGCCGTACCGAGCAGGACGTACTGGATTTAATCGATAACGCCACTGCGGCGGCAGTCTGAGAGGGAACGTCAATGTCATTACCAATGTTGCAGGTCGCGCTGGATAACCAAACTCTGGCCCATGCTTACGAAACGACACGTCTGATTGCCGAAGAGGTGGATATCATCGAAGTGGGCACCATTTTGTGCGTCGGGGAGGGCGTTCGCGCCGTGCGCGATCTGAAAGCGCTCTATCCGCATAAAATCGTGCTGGCAGACGCCAAAATTGCCGATGCGGGCAAAATCCTGTCGCGGATGTGCTTCGAAGCCAACGCCGACTGGGTGACGGTGATCTGCTGCGCGGATATCAACACCGCCAAAGGAGCGCTGGACGTTGCCAGGGAGTTTAACGGCGACGTGCAGATCGAACTCACCGGCTTCTGGACCTGGGAGCAGGCAGAAGCATGGCGTAATGCCGGGATCCAGCAGGTGGTTTATCACCGCAGCCGCGATGCCCAGGCAGCGGGCGTTGCCTGGAGCGATGCGGATATCGGCGCCATTAAGCGGCTGGCGGAGATGGGCTTTAAGGTGACGGTAACCGGCGGGCTGGCGCTGGAAGATCTGCCGCTGTTCCAGGGCATTCCCATTCATGTATTTATTGCCGGGCGCAGTATCCGTGATGCCGCTTCGCCGGTTGAAGCCGCACGTCAGTTCAAACGCTCAATTGCCCAGCTTTGGGGATAAGGAGCCGCTATGTTGTCGAAACAGGTGCCGCTTGGCATCTATGAAAAAGCCCTTCCCGCCGGAGAGAACTGGCTGGAGCGGCTGCGGCAGGCAAAGGCGCTGGGTTTTGATTTTGTCGAAATGTCGGTCGACGAAACTGACCAGCGGCTTGCCCGCCTCGACTGGAGCCGGGAGCAGCGGCTGGCCCTTATCAACGCTATCGCCGAGACCGGCGTGCGCGTTCCCTCTATGTGCCTGAGCGCCCATCGCCGTTTCCCGCTCGGCAGCGAAGATGATGCGGTGCGCCAGCAGGGGCTGGAGATCATGGGCAAAGCGATTCGGCTGGCGCAGGATGTGGGGATCCGCGTGATCCAGCTTGCCGGCTACGACGTCTATTATCAGCAGGCGAACGATGAAACGCGCCGCCGTTTCCGTGACGGCCTGAAAGAGAGCGTGGAGATGGCCAGCCGCGCCCAGGTGACGCTGGCGATGGAGATCATGGATTACCCCCTGATGAACTCCATCAGCAAAGCGCTCGGTTACGCCCACTATCTGAACAACCCCTGGTTCCAGCTTTATCCCGATATTGGCAACCTTTCCGCCTGGGATAACGACGTCCAGATGGAGCTGCGGGCGGGGCAGGGGCATATCGTGGCGGTGCATGTTAAAGACACGAAGCCGGGCGTGTTCAAGAACGTCCCCTTCGGCACCGGGGTCGTGGATTTCGAGCGCTGCTTCGCCACCCTTAAACAGAGCGGTTATTGCGGGCCCTATTTAATTGAAATGTGGAGTGAAACCGCGGCCGATCCGCTCCATGAGGTCGCCAGGGCGCGCGACTGGGTGCTTGAGCGCATGGCGCGGGCAGGGCTGATGGAGGGTGACCATGAAGCAGCTTAAACAGCAGGTGTTTGAGGCAAACATGGATCTGCCGCGTTACGGCCTGGTCACCTTTACCTGGGGTAACGTCAGCGCCATCGATCGTGCGCGTGGCCTGGTCGCCATCAAGCCCAGCGGGGTAGCCTACGACGCGATGAGCGCAGAGGATATGGTGGTGGTGGATCTCGACGGCAACAGGGTAGACGGGAAGTGGCGCCCCTCTTCCGATACCGCCACCCATCTGGCGCTGTACCGGCGTTATCCCTCTCTCGGCGGCGTGGTGCATACCCACTCGACCCATGCCACCGCCTGGGCACAGGCCGGGCTGGCGATCCCGGCGTTGGGGACGACCCATGCCGATTACTTCTTTGGCGATATTCCCTGCACGCGGGCATTAACCCAGCAGGAGGTAGAAGGGGAATATGAGCACAATACCGGAGAGGTGATAATCGAAACCCTGGGGAGTGCTGAACCCCTGCATACGCCGGGTATAGTGGTCTATCAGCATGGCCCCTTCGCCTGGGGGAAAGACGCGCACGATGCGGTGCATAATGCCGTGGTGATGGAAGAGGTGGCGCGCATGGCATGGATTGCGCGCGGCATTAATCCGCAGCTTCAGCCCATTGATAGCTATCTGATGAACAAGCATTTCCTGCGCAAGCACGGTCCGAATGCCTATTACGGGCAAAAATAAAAAAAGCCCCCGTGCCGGGGGCTAATAAAACGATATCTTTATTCTCGTTGTTAACGTTCCTGGTGTTGGCGCCAGAACATTACTTATAGATAGCTGCGCTGGCATGCATATTGCCGTTGCTGCCCGGCTCGCGGATGAGCATCACGCGATAATAGCGGGCATCCTGCGCATCGGCTTCCTGATTCAGGGCTTGATCTGCTTCACTTTCAGTGGCGAAGTTATGGTTGATATAAATTACGCCTAAGCTTTGCACATCATCCATGTTTCTGGCCTGTTGGCCGTCGATCCTGATGGCTGCCGCCGCATTAGCACTCAGCAACAGCGTAGCCAGGACCGCAAGGGTGATTTTTTTCATGATATGCGCTCCACGACGACATACTGTGAATCGGTTTATCTCTCTCCTGTGCTTGCCCGGCCGGGCTCTGATTAAAGTGTAATCACTTATAAAGAGAAGAATGGCGACCATTTCTGATGCTGTTGTTCAAAAAAACGCCGCAATTGAGTCCGTTTAATGGTAAATCACCGGCTTAGACCCGCTTTGCGCTTTGTGCGAATTATTTGTGCAATCAGCTTGAGTTTCCTGGGGTGCGCAAGTATTATGACGCGTCAATTTTTCAGCCGACCTTTAACACGTTCCTTGCCTCCCCGGGCCTCGGCTGACCCAGACAGGAGGCTGAATAATCCGTAAGGAGCAATTCGATGCGTCATTACGAAATCGTTTTTATGGTCCATCCTGACCAGAGCGAACAGGTTCCGGGCATGATCGAGCGCTACACTGGTGCAATCACTGCAGCAGAAGGCACG
>DKMV01000366.1 GCA_002469605.1 Leclercia sp. UBA7405 | reverse complement strand
GCTGATGGCGCTGACCATCGCTACCGGTTTCGTGGTGGATGACGCCATTGTGGTGCTGGAAAATATTGCGCGCCACGTCGAAGCGGGCATGAAGCCTTTGCAGGCGGCACTGACCGGCGTGCGTGAGGTTGGCTTTACCGTGCTGTCGATGAGCCTGTCGCTGATCGCCGTCTTTTTGCCGCTGCTGATGATCGGCGGGCTGATAGGCCGCTTTTTCTCGGAGTTCGCCATTACGCTGTCGGTCGCGATCGCCATCTCTATGGTGGTCTCGCTTACCCTGACGCCGATGATGTGCGCCCGCATGCTCAGCCATGAATCCCTGCGCAAACAGAACCGTTTCTCCCGCGCCTCCGAGCGCATGTTTGAACGCATTATCGCCGCCTACGGCCGACTGCTGGCGAAGGTGCTTAACCACCCGTGGCTGACCCTCGGCGTGGCGCTGGGCACCCTGGCCCTGAGCGTGCTGCTGTGGGTGATGATCCCCAAAGGCTTCTTCCCGATTCAGGATAACGGCATTATTCAGGGCACCCTGCAGGCGCCCCAGTCGGTGTCGTTTGCCAGCATGGCCCAGCGCCAGCAGCAGGTGTCGGAAATCATCATGAAAGATCCGGCGGTGGAGAGTCTCACCTCGTTTGTGGGGGTGGATGGCACCAATCCGTCGCTCAACAGCGCCCGCCTGCAGATCAATCTTAAGCCGCTGGACGACCGCGACGACCGGGTTAACGCAGTGATTGCACGCCTGCAGGAGGCCGTCGCCCGGGTGCCGGGAGTGGATCTCTATCTGCAGCCGACCCAGGATCTGACCATCGACACCACCGTGAGCCGCACCCAGTATCAGTTCACCCTGCAGGCCAACAGCCTGGAAGCGCTGAGCACCTGGGTGCCGCAGCTGGTCAACAAACTGAAAGATCTGCCGCAGGTATCAGATGTAAGCAGCGACTGGCAGGATAAGGGGCTGGCGGCCTACATTCGGGTGGATCGCGATAGCGCCAGCCGGCTCGGCATCACCATGTCGGACGTGGACAACGCCCTCTATAACGCCTTTGGCCAGCGCCTGATCTCCACTATTTACACCCAGGCCAACCAGTACCGCGTGGTGCTGGAACATGATACGAAACAGACTCCGGGACTGGCCGCGCTGGACTCGGTGCGCCTGACCAGCAGCGACGGCGGCGTGGTGCCGCTGAGCGCCATTGCTAAAGTAGAAGAACGCTACACTCCGCTGGCGGTGAACCATCTGGATCAGTTCCCCTCCACCACTATCTCGTTTAACGTGCCGGATGACTACTCGCTGGGTGAAGCGGTAGACGCCATCCTGAATGCCGAGAAAGATCTTAGCTTCCCGACCGATATTCAGACCCAGTTCCAGGGCAGCACCCTCGCCTTCCAGGCGGCGCTCGGCAGCACCATCTGGCTGATTGTGGCCGCGGTGGTGGCGATGTATATCGTGCTCGGCGTGCTGTATGAGAGCTTTATTCACCCCATAACCATCCTCTCTACCCTGCCCACCGCAGGCGTCGGCGCGCTGCTGGCGCTGATGCTGGCGGGCAGCGAGCTGGACGTTATCGCCATCATCGGCATTATTTTGCTGATCGGCATCGTGAAGAAAAATGCCATCATGATGATCGACTTCGCCCTCGCCGCCGAGCGCGAACAGGGTATGGCGCCGCGCGAGGCTATCTATCAGGCCTGTCTGCTGCGCTTTCGTCCGATCCTGATGACCACCCTGGCGGCGCTTTTAGGCGCATTGCCGCTGATGCTCAGCACCGGCGTCGGCGCCGAGCTGCGCCGCCCGCTGGGGATCGGCATGGTGGGCGGCCTGATGGTAAGCCAGGTCCTGACCCTCTTTACCACCCCGGTTATCTACCTGCTGTTCGACAGCCTGGCGCTGAAAATTAAGGCCCGCTTCCCGGCGCGTGAAGAGGAGGCGTAAGTGAAGTTTTTCGCCCTCTTCATTTATCGCCCGGTGGCGACGATATTAATCTCGCTCGCCATCACCCTTTGCGGCGTGCTCGGCTTCCGGCTGCTGCCGGTGGCCCCGCTGCCGCAGGTGGATTTCCCGGTGATTATGGTCAGCGCCTCGCTGCCCGGCGCCTCGCCGGAGACCATGGCCTCGTCGGTGGCCACGCCCCTTGAGCGTTCGCTCGGGCGGATCGCCGGGGTCAACGAGATGACCTCCAGCAGCTCGCTTGGCAGCACGCGCATCATTCTGGAGTTCAACTTTAACCGCGATATCAACGGCGCGGCCCGCGACGTGCAGGCGGCGATCAACGCCGCGCAAAGCCTGCTGCCGAGCGGCATGCCGAGCCGCCCGACCTATCGCAAGGCGAACCCCTCCGACTCGCCGATTATGATTTTAACCCTCACCTCGGAGACCTACTCCCAGGGGGAGCTCTACGACTTTGCCTCCACCCAACTGGCGCAGACCATCGCCCAGATTGACGGCGTGGGGGATGTCTCCGTGGGGGGCAGCTCGCTGCCGGCGGTGCGCGTGGGGCTGAACCCGCAGGCGCTGTTCAACCAGGGGGTTTCGCTGGACGACGTGCGTAGCGCCATCAGCAGCGCCAACGTGCGCCGGCCGCAGGGGGCTATCGAAGATGCCAGCCACCGCTGGCAGATCCAGACTAACGATGAGCTGAAAACCGCCGCCGAATATGAGCCGTTAATCATCCACTACAACAACGGTGCGGCGGTGCGGCTGGGGGATGTGGCAAGCGTCACCGACTCGGTGCAGGATGTGCGTAACGCCGGGATGACTAACGCCAAACCGGCTATTTTGCTGATGATCCGCAAGCTGCCGGAAGCCAACATCATCGAGACGGTGAACAGCATCCGCACCCGCCTGCCGGAGCTGCAGGAGACCATTCCGGCGGCTATCGATCTGCAAATCGCCCAGGACCGCTCGCCCACCATTCGCGCCTCGCTCGAAGAGGTGGAGCAGTCGCTGATTATCTCGGTGGCGCTGGTGATTCTGGTGGTGTTCCTGTTCCTGCGCTCCGGACGGGCGACGCTGATCCCGGCCGTGGCGGTGCCGGTCTCGCTGATTGGCACTTTCGCCGCCATGTACCTGTGCGGCTTTAGCCTCAATAACCTGTCGCTGATGGCGCTGACCATCGCCACCGGCTTTGTGGTGGATGACGCCATCGTGGTGCTGGAGAACATCTCCCGCCACCTGGAAGCGGGCATGAAGCCGCTGCAGGCCGCGCTGCAGGGCTCGCGCGAGGTGGGCTTTACGGTGCTCTCCATGAGCCTGTCGCTGGTGGCGGTGTTCCTGCCCCTGCTGTTGATGGATGGCCTGCCGGGGCGTCTGCTGCGGGAGTTCGCCGTCACGCTGTCGGTGGCGATAGGGATTTCGCTGGCGGTGTCGCTGACGTTAACGCCGATGATGTGCGGCTGGATGCTCAAATCCAGCAAGCCGCGCGAGCAGCCGCGCACACGCGGCTTTGGCCGTTTACTCATGGCCCTGCAGGCGGGCTACGGCAAGTCGCTGAAATGGGCGCTGAACCATACCCGGGTGGTCGGGCTGGTGCTGATTGGCACCATTGCGCTCAACGTCTGGATGTATATCACCATCCCCAAAACCTTCTTCCCGGAGCAGGATACCGGCGCGCTGATGGGCGGTATTCAGGCCGACCAGAGCATCTCCTTCCAGGCGATGCGCGGCAAGCTGCAGGACTTTATGAAGATCATCCGCGAAGATCCGGCAGTGGATAACGTCACCGGTTTTACCGGCGGCTCGCGGGTTAACAGCGGGATGATGTTTATCGCTCTTAAATCCCGGGACGAACGCAGTGAAACCGCCCAGCAGGTAATTGACCGCCTGCGCGGCAAGCTGGCGAAAGAGCCGGGCGCCAACCTCTTTTTGATGGCCGTTCAGGATATCCGCGTCGGCGGCCGCCAGTCGAATGCCAGCTATCAGTACACCCTACTGTCGGACGATCTGGCGGCGCTGCGGGAGTGGGAACCAAAAATCCGCAAAGCGCTGGCGGCCCTGCCGCAGCTGGCGGACGTGAACTCGGATCAGCAGGACAACGGCGCCGAGATGAACCTGGTCTACGATCGTGAAACCATGTCCCGGCTGGGGATCAGCGTCGAGGCGGCCAACAGCCTGCTGAACAACGCCTTCGGCCAGCGGCAGATCTCCACCATCTACCAGCCGTTGAACCAGTACAAGGTGGTGATGGAGGTCGATCCCCGCTATACCCAGGACATCAGCGCGCTGGACAAGATGTTTGTGATTAATAACGAAGGCAAGAGTATTCCGCTCTCGTACTTCGCCCGCTGGCAGCCGGCCAACGCGCCGCTGTCGGTGAACCATCAGGGGCTGTCGGCGGCCTCCACCGTCTCCTTTAACCTCCCCGCCGGCGCGTCGCTGTCGGAGGCGAGCGAGGCGATCAACCGCGCCATGACCCAGCTTGGGGTCCCCTCAACCGTGCGCGGCAGCTTTGCCGGCACCGCGCAGGTGTTCCAGGAGACGATGAACTCCCAGGTGATCCTGATTCTGGCAGCCATCGCCACGGTCTATATCGTGCTGGGGGTGCTCTATGAGAGCTATGTGCATCCGCTGACCATCCTCTCCACCCTCCCTTCGGCGGGGGTGGGGGCGCTGCTGGCGCTGGAGCTGTTTGGCGCCCCCTTCAGCCTGATTGCGTTAATCGGTATTATGCTGTTGATAGGTATCGTGAAAAAGAACGCCATCATGATGGTGGATTTCGCGCTTGAGGCGCAGCGCAACGGAAATCTCACTCCCCAGGAGGCGATTTTCCAGGCCTGCCTGCTGCGTTTCCGCCCGATTATGATGACCACCCTGGCGGCGCTCTTTGGCGCGCTGCCCCTGGTTATCTCCAGCGGTGACGGGGCCGAACTGCGCCAGCCGCTGGGGATCACCATCGTGGGCGGGCTGGTGATGAGCCAGCTGCTGACCCTTTACACCACGCCGGTGGTCTATCTCTTCTTCGACCGCCTGAGGCTTCGTTTTACGCGCAAAAACAGAGAGACGGTAACAGGCTAAATGACCGATCTTCCGGCTAACGTACGCTGGCAACTGTGGATTGTCGCCTTCGGCTTCTTTATGCAGTCGCTGGATACGACCATCGTGAACACCGCCCTCCCCTCAATGGCGAAAAGCCTGGGGGAGAGCCCGCTGCATATGCACATGGTGATCGTCGCCTACGTGCTGACGGTGGCGGTAATGCTGCCCGCCAGCGGCTGGCTGGCGGACAAAGTGGGCGTGCGCAATATCTTCTTTACCGCCATTGTGCTCTTCACCACCGGCTCGCTGTTTTGCGCCCAGTCCAGCACCCTCAATGAGCTGGTGATGTCCCGCATGCTGCAGGGGGTGGGCGGCGCCATGATGGTGCCGGTGGGGCGCCTGACGGTGATGAAGATCGTCCCGCGGGCGCAGTATATGGCGGCGATGACCTTCGTCACCCTGCCCGGCCAGGTCGGCCCGCTGCTTGGCCCGGCGCTGGGAGGCATTCTGGTGGAGTATGCCTCCTGGCACTGGATCTTCCTGATTAACCTGCCGGTGGGCATTATCGGCGCCGTCGCCACTCTCTGGCTGATGCCCAACTACACCATGCAGACCCGACGCTTCGATCTGTTCGGCTTTTTCCTGCTGGCGGCGGGAATGGCGACCCTGACCCTGGCGCTGGACGGGCAAAAAGGGCTCGGCATCTCTCCCCTTGCGCTTGCGGGGCTGGTGGCCATCGGTGTGGTATCGATTCTGTGGTATCTGTGGCATGCCCGGGGCAACGAGCGCGCCCTCTTCAGCCTGTCACTTTTCAACAATCAGACCTACCGCCTGGGGCTGCTGGGCAGCTTTGCCGGGCGCGTCGGTAGCGGCATGCTGCCCTTTATGACTCCGGTCTTTTTACAGATTGGCCTCGGCTTTTCCCCCTTCCATGCCGGGCTGATGATGATCCCGATGGTGCTCGGCAGTATGGGGATGAAGCGCATCGTGGTGCAGGTGGTGAACCGCTTCGGCTATCGCCGGGTGCTGGTGGCCTCCACCCTGGGGCTGGCGATTATCAGCCTGCTGTTTATGACCGTCGCCCTGCAGGGCTGGTACTACGCCCTGCCGGTGGTGCTCTTCTTCCAGGGGGTGATCAACTCGACGCGCTTCTCCTCCATGAATACCCTGACGCTAAAAGATCTGCCGGATAACCTCGCCAGCAGCGGCAACAGCCTGCTGTCGATGATTATGCAGCTCTCCATGAGCGTGGGGGTCACCGTCGCCGGCCTGCTGCTGGGGATGTACGGTCAGCACAGCCTGAACGCGGACAGCGCCGTGGCTCACCAGGTCTTTTTATACACCTATCTCAGCATGGCGGTGATTATCGCCCTGCCGGCTCTTATTTTCGCCCGGGTTCCGGATGATACCAGCAAGAACGCCGTCATCAGCCGGCGTAAAAGGAGAGAACCATGACGTTCTGGCGCCCCGGCATTACCGGCAAACTCTTCCTGGCGATCTTCGCCACCTGCATTGTGTTGTTAATTACCATGCACTGGGCGGTGCGGGTGAGCTTTGAGCGCGGCTTTATCGACTATATCAAACACGGAAACGAACAGCGGCTGCAGGGGCTGAGCGACGCGCTGGCGGAGCAGTACGCCCTGCACGGCAACTGGCGCTTTTTACGCAACAACGACCGCTTTGTTTTTCAGATCCTGCGCTCGCTGGAGCACGACAGCGATGACGACCGCCCCGGCCCCGGCATGCCGCCCCACGGCTGGCGCACCCAGTTCTGGGTAATCGACCAGCAGATGCGCACCCTGGTGGGCCCGCGCGCGCCTATCCCGCCGGACGGCACCCGCCGGGCCATTCGGGTTGACGGCGTCAATGTCGGCTGGGTGATCGCCTCGCCGGTTGAGCGGCTAACGCGCAATACCGATATTAACTTCGACCGCCAGCAACGCCAGACCAGCTGGCTGATTGTCGCCCTCTCTACCCTGCTGGCGGCCCTCGCCACCTTCCCGCTGGCGCGCGGGCTGCTGGCACCGGTTAAACGGCTGGTAGAAGGCACCCACAAGCTGGCAGCGGGGGATTTCTCCACCCGCGTGGATACCCGCAGCCAGGATGAGCTGGGCAAGCTGGCGCAGGATTTTAACCAGCTCGCCAGCACGCTGGAGAAAAATCAGCAGATGCGCCGGGACTTTATGGCCGATATCTCCCACGAGCTGCGCACCCCGCTGGCGGTGCTGCGCGGCGAGCTGGAGGCGATTCAGGACGGGGTACGCCAGTTTACGCCGGAGTCGGTTAACTCCCTGCAGGCGGAGGTAGGCACCCTCACCAAGCTGGTGAACGATCTGCACCAGCTCTCAATGTCCGACGAGGGGGCGCTGGCCTACCAGAAAGCGCCGGTGGATGTAATTAATATTCTGGAGATGGCGAGCGGCGCCTTCCGGGAGCGTTTCGCCAGCCGCAACCTGACCATTGAACACGCCCTGCCCGATCGGGCGGTGGTCTTTGGCGACAGCGATCGCCTGATGCAGCTTTTCAACAATCTGCTGGAAAACAGCCTGCGCTATACCGACAGCGGCGGCGCGCTGCGCATCTCCGGCAAGCGCGAAGAGAACCGCTTTATCCTCACCTTTGCCGATTCCGCGCCCGGGGTGACCGACGAGCAGCTGAACAGACTGTTTGAACGCTTTTACCGTACCGAAGGCTCGCGTAATCGCGCCAGCGGCGGCTCCGGGCTGGGGCTGGCGATTTGCGTGAACATCGTTGAAGCACACGGCGGCACCCTGCGCGCCACCCATTCGCCTTTTGGCGGGGTTAGCATTACAGTAGAGCTACCGCTGGAACGCGATTTATCGAGAGAAGCATGACTGAATTACCCATTGATGAGAACACGCCACGGATCCTGATCGTGGAGGATGAGCCTAAGCTTGGGCAGTTATTAATCGACTATCTGCGGGCGGCAAGCTACGCGCCATCGCTGATAAACCACGGCGATAAGGTGCTGGCTTACGTGCGCCAGACCCCGCCAGATTTAATTTTGCTGGACCTGATGCTGCCGGGCACCGACGGCCTGACCCTGTGCCGGGAGATCCGCCGTTTTTCCGAGGTTCCCATTGTGATGGTGACGGCCAAAATCGAAGAGATTGACCGCCTGCTGGGGCTGGAAATTGGTGCCGACGACTATATCTGCAAACCCTACAGCCCCCGCGAAGTGGTGGCCCGCGTGAAGACCATTCTGCGCCGCTGCAAGCCACAGCGCGAACTGCAGGTGCTGGATGCCCAAAGCCCGCTGGTTATCGACGAAAGCCGTTTTCAGGCGAGCTGGCGCGGCAAAATGCTGGATCTCACCCCGGCAGAGTTCCGCCTGCTAAAAACCCTCTCCTACGAGCCGGGGAAAGTCTTCTCCCGCGAGCAGTTGCTTAACCATCTGTATGACGATTACCGGGTAGTGACGGACCGTACCATCGACAGCCACATTAAAAACCTGCGGCGCAAACTGGAAGCGCTGGATGCCGAACAGTCGTTTATTCGCGCCGTATATGGGGTGGGTTATCGCTGGGAAGCCGACGCATGCAGGTCAGGCCCCGGCAATTAAACAGAGGGGAAGCGTCAGCCCGCGGCTGCGCCATGCGCCGTAATGGCGTAGCCCTGCTTCTGCCAGTGCGACAGCTGCAGGTGTTGTTCGGGAGATAACGCCTCGCCGCCCCAGACCAGGATCTGCTGCCCCGGAAAGAACTCCGGATGGGGCAACTCCAGCGGTTCCGCAAAGACGTCAATGCGCCAGCCGCGCTGCGACAGGCGCCAGGCTTCCAGCCACAGGCGGGTGCGGTCTGTAATACTCCAGCCAATCAGTAACGCATCTCTGCCCGCTTTGGCGCGGGATTGGCTCAGGCTTGAGACCGCATGCTCAATCAGAATGCCATCCAGCAGGCTGCACATAACGCGCGCCGTGGTGTGGTCAAGACTGAGGATTTGCCGCACCGGCTCAAAGACGTTGTCGATTAGCGCATCCACCGGGTGGAGCTGGCAAAAGGTGTTGATTTTTATCCGCAGCTTAGCCGGGCTGACCTGACGTAGCGTACTGAGCATCTCTTCCTGCAGCGTATGCCAGTCACCCGGCTCGGGGCCTTTTTCCTGATCGAGAAGGGCTTTTACTTTGCCTACCGGTACGCCACGCTCAATCCAGCGCTTGATCTCCTCAATGCGCTTAAGGTCCTCATCGTCAAACTGCCGATGACCGCCTTCGCTTCGCTGCGGCTTGAGTAATCCGTACCGGCGCTGCCATGCGCGCAGCGTGACGGGATTTATGCCACACCGTTCGGCTACCTCGCCGATGCTGTAAAAGGCCATCAATTCCCCATGCTTTACTCGATATATTCAGTTTGCAAAGTAACGAATCTTGCCGGGCTGTACAACCTCTAATGTTGTACAGCAGACTTGCACAACTCTTTTATGGACGCGTTTTTACCTGTCTTCAATTCTTTCAGGCCACGCCACCGGCGGGATCCCGGCCAGTTCAGGCTTCGCAAACAGGTGTCCCTGAAATTGTGAAACACCGGCAGATTCGAGCCACATCCACTCCTCCGGCTTCTCTACGCCAACCGCGGAGATCAGTATTTCCAAAGTTGTACAACATTTGATGATAGCCAACAAAATAGCCTGGCGTGGACCGCTCTTATGCACATCGCGGATCAGATCACGGTTAATCTTGATACGGTCAGGCTGGAACTGGGCCAGCAGCAGCAAACCGGCAAAACCGCCGCCGAAGTGGTCGATAGCCACGCCGATACCCGCCGCTTTTAAGGCACGTACCGCACCGGTGAATTCGTCGAGACGGGAGATAACCTCCTCTTCGGTGAACTCCACCACGATCTGCTCGGGAACCAGCCCGTTTGCTTCAATCTCCTGCAGCAGGTAGCCCACCGCATCGGGCATTTTCACCAGCGTCATCGGCAGCAGGTTGACCGAGAGACTCTGCTCGCCGATCCCCAGGGCGCGGGCCATGGCGAAGGCCACGCTTTTGCTTTTAAGATCGGCATCGTACACCTCATCCCCCACCAGCCCTTCAAACCAGTCGCGGGACAGGCCGCCTGTGGGGGTGCGGATCAGCGCTTCCAGCGACACCACTTCCCGCGCCAGCGGGTCGACTATCGGCTGAAAGGCAAAGTTGCAGGTCTCGCTGTACTGCTGCTTCAGGGTACGCACGCTGGGATCGTTGGCATCCGCAATAAATTCCCACTCTTCCCCCGGCGGGATTTCAAAATAGT